>CACLKK010000006.1:0-35000 GCA_902607525.1 uncultured Pelagibacteraceae bacterium
CTTTCTGAGCGTCTCCACATGAATTTACAATAATAATTGTATCATTGCTTAATTTTGGTGCTTCAGATATTGCTGTAGCAAATGCGTGACTTGGTTCCAAACTTGGATTTAGATTTTCATATTTAGTTACTAATTTATACGCATTTAATGCTTCTTCATCAGTTGCAGCAGTATAATTTGCTCTTTTTGTATCTTTTAAAAAACAATGTAGAGGTGAAACTCCAGGATAATCTAGTCCTGCGCTAATAGACTCAGTTTCCTCTATTTGTCCTTCTTTATTTTGGTTTACATATTGAGCTGCGCCATGGAGTATACCTATTTTTGATCCATAAGTCAGAGGAGCCGCATGTCTTTTACTTTTTTTTGGTCCACCTGCTTCAACACCAATAAATTCAATTTGTTTTTTGTCATAGTGTATAAACTCATTCCAAAATCCGAAACTTGAGCTACCACCGCCCACACAATTATATAATTTTAATTTTTTTGGAATTGTTCCAAACTCTTCCTTTATTTGAATTAAAAGTTCTCTTGAAATTTGTGATGTACTCCATCCACAAATTTTAACAAAAATATTTGGTCCAACTGTAGATCCAACGCACATATGAGTTGTATCACAATTAGAAACCCAGTATCTCATACATTCACTAACAGCATCAACGAGAGTTTGGCTACCTGTATAAACAGGAACTATTTCAGCACCATTTGCTCGCATTGCATCACAATTTGGTTTTTGTCTTTTAATATCTTTCACTCCCATAAAAATTTTACATTTTAAACCAAATTTTTTTGCAGCCATGCTTAACATTTTTCCTGCGTATCCGGCTCCAGTATCTCCAACTATATATTTTTTTCCTGCTCTTTTAGCTATAAGGCTGTGAACAGTAGCATTATAAATTTTATGTGCACCTCCATTAGCTTCTGATACAACTTTAGCCCATATTTCAGCTCCACCTAAATGTTCTGTTAAATTTTCTAGTTTTATAAATGGAGTGGGAGCGCCGACCCAATTTTTGAAATAGTAATCTCTTTCTTGAAGAAAATTTTTATCTTTCCTCAATTTTTCAAATAAATAAGTAAGATCTTCTACTGGCTTTTTTAAAGTTTCAGGTATGAAATTTCCTCCAAATTTTCCCCAGAAACCATTATTGTCGTGTTGATCAATTAAAGGTATGTTTTTTTTTATTTTTATCATTAAACTACTCTTTGATAGAATTAGACACTTTATCTATATTTTTCTCAATATCTCCTTTAATTAAACTTCTTCCCATAATAAATTTATTTGCACCATTTTTTAAAGCTTCTATTGGTGTAGATGTACGTTTCTGATCATTTTTATCTTCATCTTTCATACGAACTCCAGGAGTAAAAATTAAAAGATCTGAACCTAAAATTTTTCTTACAGTTTTCGCTTCATTTCCTGAACAAATTATACCAACGTCCATATCTTTTGCTAATTTCGCTAACTTTTTAACCTGCTCCTCTACGGTGTTATCATTTCCCATATCTTTTAAATCTAAATCATCTAAAGCTGTTAAAACTGTTACCATCATAATTTTAGGTTTAGCCTTAATTTCATTTGCAGCTTTTTTTGCTTTTTCAATCATAGATTTTCCGCCTTGACCGTGCACGGTTAAAAAACCAAATTCTATATCATCTAAAGCTTTAATTGCTTTATAAACTGTTTCAGGAATATCTTTTAATTTTAAATCTAACATTAGATTATTTATTCCTATTTCATTAAATTTTTTAATACCCATTTTCCCGTGAGCATTAAAAAATTCTAATCCAAGTTTTATAGTAAAAATTTTATCTTTGACTTTTTTGGTAAGAGCAATTGCTTCTTCAATTTTTGTTGTGTCTAAAGCAAGGATAATTTTGTTCACTGAATTTCAATTATATATTAATAAGTATCAGAAATTTCGTTTTCAGTAAAATTTTTGTTTAAGAGATTAAAAAAATTTTTACTCATTTTCCATTTAATAGCATTTTTTTCAGGTATTTTTACCGATTCTGAATTTTTAGGATTTCTACCAACCCTAGCTTTTCTTCTGGTAATTTTATATGTGCCGAAGCCTCTAATTTCTACATTTTCACCATTGCAAAGAGCATTTGTAATTTCGAGAAAAATAATTTCTAAAATTTTTTCAATATCTTTGCGGAGTAAATTGGGATGAAGGTCGCATAATTTCTGCAACAATTCAGATCTAACCATAAAATTATTATAAAGTTATTTTTTTGATTTTTTTGTTTTAACTTTTGAAAAATCAAATATATCGCTTAAAATTCCACCGGAGTCTTTAGAACCATACTTTTTCACAGCTTCTTTTGTTTGCCTTTCCTCCAAAGCTTTTATTGATAGAGAGACTTTTCTTTTTTCTTTATCAAGCTCAGTAATTATAGCATCTAATTTATCTCCCTTAACAAATCTTGAAGTTCTTTGATTTTCTACTTCTTTGGCAAGTTGATTTTTCTTAATTAAAATTGAAAAATTCTTCTTCCCAACTTGCACATAGATTCCATTTTGAGCAGAACTTTGAACAACTACAGTTATTGTATCTGACACATTTTTGTTTACAAAAAATTCAAATGGATCATCATCAAGCTGTTTTATTCCAAGTCTTATTTTTTCATCTTCCTTATTTATTTCTAGAATTTTAAATTTAACAAATTGGTTTTTCTTATATTTTTCTAACTCAGTATCTTTTTCAGACCAACTCAAATCTTTATAATGTATTAGGCCGTCGAGCTCAGAGTCTTTAATTGAAACAAACAGTCCATAATCAGTTATATTTTTTATTGTTCCTTCAAATTTATCTCCCACCTTAAAGTCCTTAGTAAATTTGTTCCAAGGATTTACCAAAGTTTTTTTATAACTTAAGGAAAGTCTTCTTTTTTCTATATCTTTTTCCAGAAGTTCTACATCAATTTTTTGAGATGTTGATAATATTTTTCCTGGATGTATATTTTTTTTAGTCCAACTTAGTTCACTTTGATGGATAAGACCTTCCAGGCCTTCTTCTAACTTTGCAAAACAGCCATAGTCCTGTACTTTAGTTACAACTGCAGGATATTTTTTTCCTATTTCATATTTATTTATGATTTTTGTATAAGGGTCTTCGGTAAGATGCTTTATACTTACACTAATTTTTAATTTCACAGGTTCAATTTTGGTAATTTTTACTTTTACTGATTGACCAAGAGAAAGAAGTTCTGATGGTTTATTAATTCTGCTCCAAGAAATGTCAGTTATATGCAACAGGGCGTCTACTCCATTTAAATCAATAAAGACACCCCAGTCTGTGAGATTTTTTACAACACCTTGAACTATATCTCCTTCTTTTAATTTTGATATAATTTTATTTTTATCTTTATTTCTAATTTTTTCTATTACAGCTCTTCTTGATAAAACTATATTTCCTCTTTTTTTGTCCAGTTTAACGCATTCAAAAGTTTGAGGTGTTTTCATTATACTATCAACATTTTTTATAGGTCTAAGATCTAACTGTGAAGCAGGCAAAAAGCATAGACATGAATCTACATTAACAACAAATCCACCTTTGCATTTTGAAATAATTACGCCTTTTACTTCTTCTTTATTTTCAAAAGCTTTTTCCATTTTTTTCCATGATTTTGCTCTTCTAGCCTTTTCTCTACTAACAACAATTTCTCCATGTCTGTTTTCAATTTTTTCTAACAGAACGTCAATTTTTGATCCTACTTCGATTTTGTCAATTTCTTTAGTGAGCTTAAATTCTTCAAGGGGTATTGCTCCAGAGCTTTTTAGTCCCAAGTCAATAAATACGAATTTTTTTCCAATTTCTTCAACTGTGCCTGTTGTGATTTCGCCTTCTTTAAATTTTCTGTTTCCAAGGTCCTCGGAAAGCAGTTTTTCAAATTCTTTATCAAACTTTTCTTTATTTTGTTTTACTATTTCTTCCATATTTTAAAAATAATTTCTCATTAATTTTTTTTGACATTTTATCAACCATTTCTTTTTTATTTAAAATGTCGGTGCGTATTATTATCGAATCTTTAGTTTGAATTAAAGGAGAAAAGCGCCTTTTAATATCAAGTTCATTGCGTTTTTTTAAGGATTTTTTCACTTCATTTAATGTAATCCTTCTATTTGATGTTTTTAAATCTTTCCACCGCCTATAGGCAGCTGTTTTGACATTACATTTAAAAAAGAAAGAAATATCATATCGTGGATTTTGATTAAGAATTTTCGTTGAAATATCACGACCTTCAATAGCAATTCTATTAAATTTTTCAGCAAATCTTTTTTGGTATTTTTTCAAGATTAGTCTCACTTTTTTTTCTTTTGCAATTATAGAAGAATACATGCTGATTTTTTCTGAATGTAAATTAAGTGAAGTTAAACTTTTATAATTTAGTTTGGAAAACTTTTTTTTGAGAAAAGGAATTTTTTTAATAGGTTTATTTTTTAAGATTAAAAAAGCAGCATACCTATACAGCAATCCAGAATTTAGCAACTTAAGATTATATTTTTTAGAAATTAATTTTGCACCCAAGCTTTTACCTGAAGCACTAAAACCATCAAAAGCTATTCGAAGTTCCATTTTATTGATTTTTTTTAATTTCAATTTTTCCTCCTATATTTTTTACTAAATTTATAAAATTAGGAAATGAAGTTTTTACAGTTTCAAAATTATGAATTTTTAAATTTCCTCCAAGCAATAAACCAAGTACTGCCCAAGACATAGCGACACGATGATCGCCTTTAGAGAAAATATCAATTTTTTTATTCATTACAATTTTTGGGTTTCCATATATTTTTAAACTATCTTTAGTTGATTTGGTCTTTATACCAATTTTGTTTAAACCTATTTCCATATTTTTTATTCGATCAGATTCTTTATGTCTTAGCTCACCTATCCCATTAAATTTTGATAATCCTTTTGTAAGAGCAGCAATTACAAAAAGTATACAAAATTCATCAATAAGAAATGGCACCAACTCTCTTGGGCAATTTATAGATCTTAAATTGCTACTTTTTACTATAATATTACCCACTGATTCGCCTGATATTTTTCTTAAATTTTTTATTTTAATATTTGCATTCATTTTTTGTTTTAAAATTTTCAGGAATCCTATTCTAGTTGGGTTACATATTACATTTTTAATTATTAACTTAGAATTTGGAGTTAAAAGTGTAAGAGCGATTAAGAATGAGGCTGAACTTGGATCAGAGTTTATTGAGTAATTAAAAGCGTGTAGGTTTTTTTGTCCTTTTAGTGCTATTAAATTTCCTTTTTTTATTTTTGAAATTTTAATATCTGCATTAATCGTTTTTAAAAAAAGCTCAGTATGATTTCTGCTAATCTTTTTTTCTTCAATGATGGTTGTCCCCGGCGTAGAAAGAGATGACAGAAGTATTGAACTTTTAATTTGTGCACTACCTTTATTTTCAATATGTCTTTGAGCCAAAGGCATAGATGTTCCTTCTATAGTAATAGGAAGGGTAATTTTTTTTTCCGGATAAAAAAAACAACCTACTTTTTTAAGTGGTGTTATTACTCTAGACATATCACGTTTGTTCATTGATTTATCTCCATACAGATAAAACTTTCCAGTATGAGTTGATAATAAGCCAGATAAAAGACGAGCGGTTGTTCCGCTATTTCCAACATATATTTTTGTTATTTTTTTTTTAATTTTGAATGAATTTAAACCATTACCATAAACTGAATAGATATTATTATTTTTTATTATTTTTACACCTAATGCTTTTAGGGCTTGTAGACAATTTAAAACATCTTCGGATTCTAATAAATTTTTTATCTTTGATTTTCCAATGCATTGACTGGCTAAAATCAGAGCTCTTATGCTTAAAGATTTATCAGATGGAACTTTTAAAGTTTTATTAAATTTTTCAATTTTTTTATTTATTGAAACAGAAAAGCTTTTATTCATTCAATTTTAGAAAGTAAAATCTTCACCAAAATATAATTTTTTTGCTTCACTAGTGTTCACAATTTGGCGAGGAGTACCATTTGCAACTATTATTCCATTGGCAATTACGTAAGCTCGATCGACAACGCTAAGAAGTTGAGAGGCATTATGGTCTGTTACTAATACTGCGCAGCCCCTCGTCTGTAATTTTAATAGTAGTCCTTTTAAATCTTGTATTGAAAGCAAGTCTACTCCAGCAAAGGGTTCGTCTAGCAATAAAACTTTAGGATTATTTATTAAGCATCTAGCTATTTCAGTTCTTCTTCTTTCTCCTCCAGACAAAGCTGTTGCTTTAATATCTCTCAAATGTGTAATTGAAAATTCAGCCATTAATTGCTCTACTATAGCCTTTTGTTCCTCAGTATTTTTTTTAACTATTTGTGCAATTCCTAATAAATTTTCATAGACCGTAAGACCTCTAAATATTGAGGTTTGTTGAGGTAAATAACCTATTCCTATATTTGATCTTTCATGAATTGGTAAATTAGTTAATTTAGTTTTATCTAAGAAAATATCCCCAAAGTCAGGTTTTAATAAACCCAATACAATATTCATGAAGGTACTTTTTCCCGCTCCATTACTTCCTAACAAGCCAAGCATTTCGCCTTTATTTAAATGTATGTCAATTTTTCTCAATATAACTCTTGATCCAAAAGATTTGGATATATTTTTGGCTGAAAAAACAGGCTTGGATTTAAATTTTATAACTCTAAATTTTTTTATGTTACTCATTTAAATACTTTCATTTTTACAGCTTCATCATTGAACATTGAGACTTTAAAATATTTTGTTTCAAAATCATAATCTATTTTATCTGCTTGTAGAGAACCAGTGGGATAATTTATTGTAACATTATTGTAAATATTTACTAAATTTTCGGTTGCTAAAAGGTCTAAATTTTCTGCAAAGATTTTTGTTTCTCCGTCAGTAGCTTTAACATCATTTTCAAAAAAACAGTCGTAAGTAACTTTATTATATCTGCCTTTAGTTGATATTATATTTACAACCCTGCCTTTACTTAAATACAAAATTACGTGCATATTAGTCATATGAACAATATCAGGCTCATCTTTTAAAATATGAGCCTTTTCAGAATTAACTGTGAAAGTTTTATCTAGATCATATATCCCTTGGTATTGAATATTTTCAAATGTAGTTTCTTGATCTGCATCAGGAAGTTTTACAACATCTTCTTGAATGGATTTGTTTTTAGCTAATTGTGTTTTTTTCATATAAGGATAAAAAAAGTATGTAGCAAGGATTAAAAATATGCCAACCGATATGAGAATTATTTGTGTTTTTTGATGTGTTTTTTTCACTTGATTCCTACGCTTAAGCAATGATGCAGATGTATTACACCAACAACATTTTTAATTTTTTTATTAACATCTTGGTGACGTGTAACTAAAAGTGCGGTTATTTTTTTAGAATTCATTTTTTCAATTGCAGATAATGCTGTTGCAGAATCTGAAATCCAATTTGGATTTTTTGTAGAAACTTTTAAAATTTTTTTTTTATATAGATTATTTGAATGTCTACGTATGTCTCCATCTGTCAGAATACTAATCTTTCCACTTTTCTCTTTGCAGCATACTAGGCCTAATTTTTTCTTAGACATTTCTTTTATTGCTAGTCTTATACTTGTATTTGATTGGATTATGGGAATCTCTTTTCCTTTAGCCATTATGTCTTTTACTAAGATTAAAGATGTAGCTAGCGTACCAGAGGGATGTGTTGTGATAAATTTTTTATTAGTCCATTTTTTTCTTTTCATGCAAGCGATAGCTAAAGAATCTCCCCAAGATAGAAAATTTAAACTTGATGACGTTGGGGCTAAACTATGACCAGCCTCTACAACTTTAGGAAGCAAAATTTTAATTGTTGAGTTGCGCAGAAGCATAGAAGAAGATTTACAGCTAACTCCTATGACACTGATGTTATGTCTATTGGCATACCTAAGTATACTATTCAATTCTGAAGATTCTCCAGAAACACTAAAGACTAATAAAATATCATGATTTTTTTGTATAGCTCCAAGACCGCCATGTTGTAAGTCAGTTGCATTAAAGGCTACGCTCGGCGTTCCTAAGCTTGATAAGGTTGAACTTACTTTAATTCCTACGATATAGCTTTTACCAACTCCAACAACCAAAACTTTACCACGAGTTTTATAAACTAAATTAACTGCCTTTGAAAACTGAGATGAGCGTCCAAAGCTAGAAGATAATTTTTTTAAAGCATTAATTTCTACCTGGACAGTTTTTTTTGCTATTTGTAAATCTTTATTCATTTAGTGTTGAAAAATATCTTCTGTAAATCCGCTTTGATCCAACTTTATTCTAGTTTTTAAAAATTCAATGGAGCTATTATATAATTCTAGTCTATTTTCTCTAACCAACATTTTATGTAGCGCATCTTTTATTTTATGTAAATATATAACATCATTACTACAATATTGTAGCTGCGCATCCGTTAATTCATTTAGACTTTTATTCCAATCGCTGCTTCCAAGTCTTTTATCCATTTTTTTATTACAAAATTCCATTACAAGATCTTTCAAGCCGTGTGATTGCGAGTATGTTCTGCACAATTTACTTGCTATTTTAGTATCAAAAATATTTTTTACATTACATTTAAGAAAATATTCTAAGCCTGAAACATCATATCTTAAATAATGGCCAATTTTTGTAATTTTCTCATTTTGTAAAATTTTTACTATATTTGGCGCCTCATAATTTTTTCTATTTGGTTGAACAATGTAAGCATCATCATTTCCCGTGCTAAACTGTACTAAACTAAGCTTATCCCTATGTGGGATTTGCAAACCAGATCCTTCGGTATCAATTGCAAGACTTGAATGTTTTTCTAATTCTTTAACTGCACTTGGATCTAAATCATCTTGAAATTTAAAAATTTTTGTCATACTTAAACCCATATATAATGTTAATGTTGTCAAAATGCAAAATAATCAAAAAATAATAGCCATTTTCGGGGCTGGAGGATTTGTTGGAAAACACTTGATGAGACAAATAACAAAATTAGACTATAGAGTTAAAGTGGCAACTAGAAAGCCTTATTTAAAAGGTTACCTAAAACCACTAGGCAACCCAGGTCAGATTGAACTTATAAAAACTAATATTTTCAATATTGAAAATGTTAAAACAGTTTTAAATAACTGCGATTACGCAATAAATCTTATAGGAATTCTTTACGAAACTAGAAAACAAAAATTTAGTCAAATTCATTCAGAATTCCCATACCTGTTAAGCAACTTATGTAATGAAATGGGAATAAAAAAATTAGTTCACGTCAGTGCTCTTGGAATAAAAGATCGCCATATTTCAAAGTATATGCAATCAAAACTTCAAGGAGAAAAAAATATTCAAGAAACTTTTGGATCATCAGTAATTTTAAGACCTTCAGTTATTTTTGGACCAGAGGATAAATTTTTTAATACTTTTGCTTCTATTGCACAATTTTCTCCAGCTATTCCATTGATAGGTGATGGAAAAACAAAATTTGCTCCAATTTATGTAGGAGATGTTGCTAAAGCTATAACTAAATCTTTGGAACTTAAAAATTCTGAAACTAAAATTTATGAACTCGGTGGACCTGAAAATTATTCTTTTAGAGAATTAATGGAAATTTTAATGTCTGAAATAAAAAAGAAAAGACTGTTATTAAATATTCCTTTCAATATAGCTAAGTTTCAATCTTATTTTTTGCAGCTTTTGCCAAAACCGCTTTTAACCCCAGATCAGGTTGATTTGTTAAAATATAACAATATTGTTTCTGGCAACTATCCCGAACTATCAGATCTTGGAATTACAGGTACATCTATTAAAACAATTCTTCCTAAATATATTTATAGATTCAGAACAGGTGGACAATTTAACTAGTTTATAATTAAGCTAGTTTAATTTTTTTTTCGATAAATTTTGGAATATCTTCCTCAGTAATTTGGTCTTCCTCTTTTGCATTTTTCGGTTGAAAAGCGTAAAGCACATGAAGTTTACAATATGGAAATTTTTCCATGGGTTTGCGCCCACAAAAATAAAAACTTTGCTCATGTGGGTGACCGATAGGCCATTTACAAGTTTTATCGGTTAGCTCTTCAAGTTTTAATGGATTTTCTTGTTCAAAATTTTTATCTAATAGCAAGGCTTTGAATCTAGCTTTTCTCCCAAGTTTTTGAGTTTTAATCTCAGGAGCGTCACTTTTCTTTCTATTGTTTAGATTAGTGTCTGTTCTTTTTGAAACTGTTCTTGCTTCTAATTTAAGTCGATGAGCTTTCCCAATAACAGCATTTCGAGTTGTGTCACCAAGCATTCGTGCAATTTCACTACCAGAATGACCTTTTTTCCAAAGTTGACGAAGTTTTTGTTCCTTTTCAGGTGTCCAAGACATTATTTAAATTAAACCTACAACATCTTGTATTTGCAATAAAAAAATCTACTTCATGTGGATAGGTTATTAACAATTATTATTTAACTATCGGCACATTACCTATTGTCGTTTTATATATTATATAAGCGTCCTCATGGTTGAAATTATAAATAAATACAAAATTCACGAAAAAAAATTTGGTTATATAAATTGGTTGGGGTTTTACACCCTTTATAAAAAGGAAATACTCAGATTTCTTAAGGTTATGATTCAAACAATAATCTCACCATTAGTGACAGCTTTGCTTTTTTTAATGGTACTTTCATTAGCTATTGGAAACGAAAGAGGAGGAGCTCTTGGGTTTCCATTTATAACCTTTCTTGCGCCTGGGCTTATCGCAATGCAAATAATACAACAAGCTTTTTCCCACACTTCCTCTTCAATTATGATAGGTAAAATACAAGGAAATATAGTAGACGTTTTATACGCACCCCTTTCACCAAGTGAAGTAACACTAGCTACTATTTTAGCTGCGGTTACTAGAAGCTTTATAATTGCAGTAGTTTCAATTGTAGTTTTTAAATTTATTATTGATTTACAGTTCTACAATTTTTACTTTATTTTTATATATACATTTTTGGGTTCTTTTATTTTAGGCGCCATAGGTTTTATAGTGGGTTTATGGGCTGAAAAATTTGATAATATGGCCTCAGCTACTAACTTTATTATTGTACCCCTTTCTTTTTTATCAGGCACATTTTATTCTATTCAAAAATTACCAAACATTTTACAAAAAGTAAGTGAATGGAATCCTTTCTTTTATATAATTGATGGTTTCAGATATGGTTTTTTAGGCGTATCAGATGGGTCTATAAAATTTGGATTATTATACCTTATTATACTAAGTTTCTTAACTTGGTTTGTATCATATATTTTGTTTAAAAAAGGTTATAAAATAAAATCATAATTTATTTATGAGCTCGATTCTTGGTACATATGCAAGGAAAAATATTTCTTTTACAAAAGGAAAAGGAAGCTATTTATATGCTGAAAATGGAGACAAGTATCTTGATTTTGTACAGGGTATTGCAACTAACATTTTAGGGCATTGCCATGAACATTTAATAGAAGCTATTCAAAAACAATCTAAAAAATTATGGCATATTTCCAATGCATTTATAATTCCTGAGCAGGAAAGATTAGCAAAAAGACTTACAGATAACACATTTGCTGATTTTGCATGTTTTCAAAATTCTGGAACAGAGGCTACCGAAGCAAGTATTAAAATAGCTAGAAAATATTTTCACAAAATAGGCAAGCCTGAAAAAAATAGAATTATTACTTTTAAAGGTGCTTTTCACGGCAGAACTTTAGCAGCCTTATTTGCTGCAAATAATCCTAAACATACAGAGGGTTTTGGACCAAAAGTAGATGGATTTGATCAAGTTCCTTTTGCAGACCATGAAGCTGTTAAAAAAGCTATAAACAAAAATACTGCAGCAATAATGATCGAAACGATTATGGGAGAAGGAGGGATAAAAGTAGTACCTGATTTTTGTATTAAGGGATTAAGAGATATATGTGATGAGCATGGGATACTTTTAATTTTAGATGAAGTGCAGTGTGCTTATAGAACTGGAAATTTTTTTGCATTTGAAAAGTCGGGAATTGCTCCAGATATCGTTCCAATCGCCAAAGGAATTGGTGGAGGTTTTCCATTAGGAGCATGTTTAGTTACAAAAAAAGTTTCTGTTGGAATGACACCAGGAACACATGGAAGCACTTTTGGAGGCAACCCGTTGGCTTGTGCAGTGGGAAACGCAGTGCTTGATATTATTTTTAAAGAGGGTTTTTTAGAAGATGTAAAAAAAAAAGGTAAATATTTTGATGAAGGTTTAAATAAAATTAAAAATAAGTACCCCAAAATTATTGGAGAAATTAGAGGGATTGGTTTAATAAAAGGTCTAAAGGTTTTGGTGGATAACGTAGAATTTATAAAAAAATTGATGAATCATAAAATGCTTACAGTAAAAGCAGAAGAAAATGTTATAAGACTTTTTCCGCCACTTATAGTGCAAGAAAAAGAATTAGATGAAGCAATTGGTAAAATAGAAAAAGTTTGCGAAGAACTTAGTTAAGTATGAAGAACTTTATAAATATTGCCGATATCAATAAGCAAGATTTAAGAAAAATTATAGAACACGCCAAGTCAGAAAAGAAAAAAAGATTTAATATTAACAAATCAGCTATAGATCCTGAAAAACCATTAATAGATAAAACATTGATCATGCTTTTTGAAAAGACATCTACGAGAACAAGATTATCTTTCGAGCTCGCAATAAAGCAATTGGGTGGACATTTGTTAGTGCTTGATTCAAAAGAAAGCCATTATGGAAGTGGAGATGAAAGTGTTTATGATACCGCAAAAGTGTTATCCCAGTATGGCGATATTGTAATGATGAGAACTCACAAGCATGAACATTTATTAGAATTTTCTAAATATTTAGATATTCCCATAATTAATGGTTTAACAAATTTGAGTCATCCCTGTCAGATTATGTCTGACATAATGACTTTTGAAGAATTAAAAGGATCTATTACAAACAAAAAAATTGCATGGCTAGGAGATGGAAATAACATCGTTTATTCTTTGATTGAAGCAGCTGTAAAGTTTAATTTTGAATTATCAATTGCTTGCCCAAAAAAATTTGGACCTGATAAAAAAATTATCAAATGGGCTAAGCAAAATAATGCAAAAATTTTAATTACAAAAGATCCTTTGGAAGCAGCAAATCTAGCAGACTGTATTATGACAGATAAATGGATTTCAATGGGAGATAAAGGAAATAAAAATGAAAAGAGAAAATTATTAAAACCTTATCAGGTAAATAAAAAAATTATGAAATTAGCAAAAAAAGATGCAATTTTTATGCATTGTCTTCCAGCTTCCAGAGGAGAAGAAGTGACAGATGAAGTAATGGATGGAAAACAATCAGCTGTATGGCTAGAAACATTAAATAGAATTCATGTACAAAAAAGTATTATTCAATGGTGTCTTGAATAGATTTTTATTCTATTGGTAAGGGGTTATCAGAATTTTCATTCATATATAAAATTACCGCAGCTCTGTCCTTAGCATTTTTTAATCCTGCAAATGCCATTTTTGTACCCTTTATCCATTCTTTGGGCTTAATTAAAAAACCATTCATTTCTTCAAATGACCAAATTTTTCCATGAGCAACCAATGCTTTTGAATATTTATAATCTGAAATTGCTCCAGCTTTTCTTCCAATTACACCCCACAGAGCAGGCCCAATTTTATTTGCTCCACCTTTGGAGATGCTATGACATGCTGCGCATTTTTTAAAAATTTTAGCTCCATCGGTGGCACTTACCGAAGCAAACAAAGCCATTATATCTCCATCTTGAGAGCTTCCAGAACTTTCCTGAGTTTCTGAACTTCCAACAGTTGTTACATTTACTTGATAAGCTGAGTTTTCAGGTTTTTCAACTTGATAAATTACATCTGTAATTTTATTAATTCCAAGAACTAAGATTACAGCAAACACAATAGAAACTAAAATTTTGTTCATAAAAGCTTATAAATTTAGTACAACATTCTTCAAGATATATCATGACCTGTATCAAAAAAATGGACTTTTTAACGCATAAATGAAAAATACCGCAATAATAATACCAACGCGTCTAGCGGCACGAAGATTTCCCAATAAACCCATCGCAAAAATTAATAATATTCCTATGATCGTGCATGTACTAAACAGGGCCAAAGAATCAAAAGTTGGGGAAGTAATTGTAGCAACCCCAGATGATAAAATTTTACAGATCGTTAAAGAGAATGGCGGAAGAGCAATTTTAACAGAAGAGAATCACCACTCGGGCAGTGATCGAGTTTATGAAGCTTATACTAAAGAACTTAAAAATAATGTTGATTTAATAATTAATCTACAAGGCGATATGCCTAATATAAAACCTAATTCAATTTCAAAATTGGAAAGACTTATGAGAAGTGAAAATTGTGATATAGGCACTCTGGCTTCTAAAATGACAAACGATAAAGAAATTAATGATCCAAATGTAGTGAAGGTTCAAATCGATCAAAAGTTAGAAAATGATAGTTTTTTTATTGCGAAAGATTTTTTTAGAGTAAAAAAAGAACTAAATCATGAAAAAATTTACCACCATATTGGAATTTATGCCTTTACAAATATTGCTCTAACAAAGTATGTAAAGCTTGCTAGATCTAAGTTAGAAAAAGAAAGAAATTTAGAACAAATGAGAGCTTTAGAAAATAACTTAATTATAAAAGTTGGGTTAAGCGACTCTCAACCATTAGGAGTTGATACAGAGGAAGACTTAGTAAAAGTAAGTAAAATGTTAAGTTAGGTATGAAAAAAAATATAAAAGTAGCATTCCAGGGAGAAAAAGGAGCATATTCACATTTAGCATGTTTAGAAGTATTTCCAAATGCTGAAGCAATAGCATGCTCTACATTCGAAGAAGCTTTTTTAATGGCAAAAGATAATTCTGATTTTAAAATTATTATACCAATAGAAAATTCTTTAGCTGGCAGAGTTGCTGATATACATTATTTAATTCCAAAGTATAAACTTCAAATTCATGCTGAACATTTTCAAAAAGTTACTCATAATTTACTTGGTATTAAGGGTTCAAAAATACAGGATATTAAAACTGTAAGAAGTCACTCTCAAGCTATAGGGCAATGTAGAAAAATAATTTTACAAAATAATTTAAAAGAAATTATTTCAGCAGATACGGCTGGATCAGCTAAATTTGTTTCTGAAAAAAAAGATAAAAGTGAATCTGCAATTGCATCTGAACTTGCAGCTAAGATTTATGGTCTAGAAATATTAAAATCAAAAATAGAAGACGAATCTGGAAATGTAACTAGATTTTTTATTATGGGAAGAGATTCAGATCATCCAGAATTTAAGGACAAAAAATATATAACAAGCTGTATATTTAAACTAAAAAGTATACCCGCAGCTCTATATAAAGCGTTAGGTGGTTTTGCAACAAATGGGGTAAATTTATGTAAGCTTGAAAGTTTTTCTGTTAAAAATACATTTGACCAGGTTAATTTTTATATCGATATAGAAGGACATATTGAAGATCCTTCTTTGCAAAAAGCGCTTGAAGAATTAGGATTTCATACTCAAAAATTAGATGTTTTGGGGGTTTACGAAGCTCATCAGTTTAGATTTATAAACAAATAAACAACCTACACGTATATTGTGGTTCTTATTTTGATACTGATATAATAAAATTGGAGGCTGGCAGCGGGTGGAATTTTTTGAATAACCCGGTCAGGACGGAAACGTAGCAGCCGTAACGAAATATTTCAGGTTGCTGTTCAGTCTCCTTTTTTTAAACATGAAGAATAACATGCATAAAGTTTTAGCGTTAAAATATAGACCAAAAAATTTTAAAGAGTTAATAGCTCAAAATATAATGGTTGAAACTATAACCAACTCAATAAAAATAGATAAACTGCCAAACGCTTATTTGCTTACAGGAATTCGTGGAGTAGGAAAAACAACAACTGCTCGTTTGATTGCGAAGGCATTAAATTGTAATAAAGATTTTCTTAAAGAAGAAAATTGTAATTGTAATAATTGTGAAGAAATTACCAACTCAAAACACCTTGATGTATTAGAAATGGATGCAGCATCAAGAACCGGTATAGATGATGTAAGAGAATTAATTGATTCATCAAAATATAATCCAACTAGTGCAAAATATAAGATTATAATTTTAGATGAAGTACATATGTTATCAAAACAAGCATTTAATGGTTTATTAAAAACTTTAGAAGAACCACCGCCTCATTTAAAATTTATTTTTGCAACAACTGAAGTAAAAAAAATACCAGTAACCATTATTTCACGATGTCAAAGATTTGATTTACATAGAGTTCCAGTAAAAGAATTAGTAAAAAATTTAAAAAGAATCTCAGATATTGAAAAAGTTAAAATTTCAAACGAAGCTTTGATATTAATTGCTAAAGCTTCTGAAGGATCGGTGCGAGATTCGCTTTCTCTTTTAGATAGGGCGCTTATTAGTCAAAATATTACCGAAACTGAAATCAATGAAATTTTTATCAGAAAAATGTTGGGAATAGCAGACAAATCAAAAATTTTATATTTATTAAAATCCATTTTTCAAGGAGAACAAAAAAAGTCGATCGAACAATTAAGAGAAATGATAAACGAAGGGATTCAGCCAATAAATTTTTTAAACAACCTTTTAGAAGTAATTTATTTTATCCAACAAAAAAAAAGCCTTGGAAATTTTGATTCAGAACTATCCATGTCTGAATCAGAAGAAGAAATTATTAATTCAATTTCTAAGGATATTAATATAACAACCCTTATAGTTTTTTGGCAATTTATTTTAAAAGCATTAGATGAGCTATCGATAGTTTCTAATCCAATTTTGTCACTTGAAATGTTGATTGTTAGACTTTTGCATTTAAAAGATATGCCATCCTATGAAAATTTACTAGACTCATTGAAAAAAAATAATTTAAGCTCTCAGGAAGAAAATCATAACGTAACGCTTGATCTAAGAAATAAGAAAAAAATTTTAAATGATGACAATCCTATTAGTAATATTTCAAAGGACCAAATTAAAAATACCATGCAAACAAAGCCGGTATTATCCTCTTCTTTAAAAGAAAAAAATTTATCAGCAGGTGAAGCAAAAGAAAAAGTAGCATCTTTTGAAGATTTAATTTATTTAGCTTCAAAAAAAAAGGAAGTTCAGCTTAAATATGATTTAGAGAAAAATGTAAATCTAATTAAATTTTCTGAGGGAAAAATTGACATAAGCTTTAACCAAAATTTGGATAAAAACTTTGTGCGCAATTTATCTAGTAAATTAGTAGAATGGACTGGAAATAGATGGGTTATTACTTTATCAAAAAAAATAGGTGAAAAAACTTTTTCAGAAATTCAAAATATTAAAAAAAAAGAATTTATTAGTGAAGAAAAAAAAGGAGAAGTTTATAAAAAAATCAAAAATATTTTTTCCGATGCAGAATTATTAGAAATTAAAAAAAAAGATTAATCTATGACTGATTTTACTGACTTAATTTCGCAAGCAAAAAAAATGCAAGAGAAAATGAAAGAAACTCAAGAAGCTTTAAAAAAAATTGAGGTAGAAGGAGTATCAGGTGGAAATGCTGTAAAAATTATTATGAATGGTGATGGTGAGTTAAAGAAAGTTACCTTTAGCGAAGCTTCAAAAAAAGAACCAAAAGAAATTTTGGAAGATTTGATTGTTGCTGCTCATAATGATGCTAAATCTAAGTTAAAGAAAAAAACAACAGAGGAGATCTCCAAAGTTACAGGAGGAATTGGTTTACCTCCTGGTTTTAAATTTCCTCTCTAAGGAAAAAATGGCTGATAGTAACGTAAAAGAGATAGAAGATTTAATTAGAATAATTTCTAAACTACCTGGATTAGGACCAAAGTCTGCAAAAAGAATTGTGCTTAAACTCATAAATAATAGAGAAGAATTAATTAAGCCGCTAACTAATACGCTAGCTCAAGTATACAAAAACGTAGTTCGTTGCAGAACTTGCGGGAATTTAAAATCTACAAATTCAGACTGCAATTGCGCAAGCAAAAAGTATGATCAAATTTGTGTGGTAGAAAATTTAGCCGATATGTTTGTCATTGAGAGCACAGGCATATACAAGGGGCACTATCATATTTTAGGAGGAACATTACCTTCTTTTGAAAGCAAAAATTCAGGTAACGGATTATTAATCGAATCGTTGCTAAATCGAGTTAAAAAAAATTCAGTTAAAGAGGTAATTCTTGCAACAAGCGCTAGCATTGAAGGAGAAACAACAGCACATTATATATCCGACATTTTAAAAAATACAAAAGCTAAAATAACGAGATTAGCAAAAGGAGTACCTGTGGGTGGAGAAATAGAATTTTTAGATGATGGAACTTTATATTCGGCCTTTAAAAATAGAAGTTCAATAACTAATGATTAAATTTTTTCGTAAAGAGGAAGGGTTAAAAAGTCGTCAAAATTTTCTTTTGTTATCATATTTTTAAAAGTTTTTGCTGCATTTTCAAAAGAAACACGATCTAAGCTTTTATCTCCTGTTCGCTCTTTCCAAGCTGCAAATCTTTTTTTAATTTTATTAAGTTCATCTGCAATCAATTCATCAATTAATTTTTCGTCAACTACTCTTCCATCGTCTAGTTTTACTTTGTATTTTAACCAGATCCAAAGTTGAGCTCTGCTTACCTCGCATGTTGCTGCGTCCGCCATTAAATAATTAACTACACAGCATCCTGTTCCAATAGTCCAAAAAGCCATATATTCGATACCTTCATTAAGATTTTCCCTAACTCCTAGCTCAGTAATCGCATTTTCAATCTTTGGCTCATCTAATAAATCTCTACGTTTTATTTTTTCATTATTAAATTTTTTTAATTGATTTGGTCCATCAAAGTTTTTTTCAAATATATTTTTAACTGGTTCGACCAGACTTGGATGAGCGACCCAAGCACCATCATTTCCCTGATTTAACTCTCTTTCTTTATCTTTCTTAACGCCTGCAAGGGCTTTCTCGTTGACTTCTTTAGGATTAGCTTTAGCAATAACCTGCGCAGACATTCCTCCCATTCCAAAAGCTCCTCTCCTATGACAAGTATCAACAAGTAATTTATTATAATTTGACATAAACGGAACAAACATATTTACCTTTGATCTGTCCGGCAATATTACTTTTTGTGTATTTCTATAAACTTTTTGGTATGAAAAAAGATAATCCCACCTTCCTGCATTTAAACCAACTATATGATCTTTAAGTTCCCACAAAAATTCATCCATTTGAAATACAGCATTAATAGTTTCAATTAAAACTGTAACTTTTACTGTACCAATTTCTAATCCTAATTTTTTTTCACAAAAAGAGATTACATCATTAAGCAATCGGCATTCTAAATAATGCTCCAGTTTTGGTAAATAAAAATAGGGGCCGCTTCCATTTTCAAGTAATTTTTTTGCATTATGAAATAATGAAAGAGCTAAATCAAAAAAGGTTCCGGATGCTCTCTCGCCATTTATTTCTAGATTTTTTTCATCAAGGTGAAGACCTCTGGGTCTGATAATAAGAACTGCAGTTTTTTCATTTAACTTATATTCTTTACCGCTTTTTGGATCAGTAAAATCGATTTTTTTATTAATAGCATCTTTCAGGTTAAGCTGTCCTTGTATTAAGTTATCAAAAGTAGGTGTTAACGAATCCTCAAAATCAGTCATGTAACAATCTGCTCCTGAATTTAATGCAGATATAAACATTTTTTTGGGTACGGGCGGACCTGTAATTTCAACTTGCCTTTTTAAAAGATCTTTAGGAATGTTTTTGATTTTCCAATTATCATTTCTAATTTTTTTGGTCTCTTCTAAAAAATCTAGTTTACCACCATTATCAATGTCATTTTGTCTTTTTTTTCTTTCGCTTAAAAGCTCTAATCTTTTGTGGTTAAACTTTTCATGTATTTCTTGAATAAACTTAAGAGCTTCATCAGACACAATCTCGTTATATCTAGACAAAATTTTGCCACTAATTTTTATACTTTTACTCATTAAGACGATATTTTTATGTGTATATATATTCTTAATCAAGTATTATCTAATTAGTTAAATGAAAAATTATTTGGAATTTGAAAGAGACATAAAGGACTTAGAAGAAGAGTTAGAAAAATTAAAAGACCCCTTCAATAAAGAAGGTCTATCTGAAGTTGAAACTCACAAAATATCTAATATACAGTCCCAGATTAATGAAAAATTAAGAATTTCTTATTCAAATCTTAATGAGTGGCAAAAAACTCAGGTGGCAAGGCATGAGGACAGACCAAAAGCAAAGTTTTTTATAGATAACTTATTTACAAATTTTATTAATTTATCTGGCGATAGAAGATTTTCAGAAGATGAGGCTGTCTTAGCAGGCTTTGCTAAATTTGAAGAAAGATCTATTTTAGTAATAGGACAAGAGAAAGGAAAAGATCTTGATAGTAGATTAAAAAGAAATTTTGGCATGATGAGACCTGAGGGTTATAGGAAAAGTATAAGATTAATGAAGCTTGCTGATAAATTTAATATTCCGGTTATAACATTTATTGACACACCGGGAGCCTATCCAGGAATAGGGGCTGAACAACGAGGACAAGCAGAGGCAATTGCAAGCTCAATAGAATGTTGCATGTCATTAAAAGTTCCAATTATTTCTTTTATTTCAGGAGAGGGTGGTTCAGGCGGGGCAATTGCATTAGCTTCAGCAAATAAAGTTTTAATGTTCGAGAATGCTATTTATTCCGTTATATCACCAGAAGGATGTGCTTCCATATTATGGAGAGACCCAAGCAAATCATTAGAGGCAGCAAAAGCGATGAAGTTAACTGCAAATGAACTTTTAAAAATGAAAATTATTGATGAAATAATTAAAGAACCAGTTGGTGGCGCACATCGAAATAAAGAGGAAATTTTATTTTCAACCAGAGAGGCGCTAAATAATTCTTTAGATGAATTTAAAGAATCTTCCAGAGAAGAAATTCATGAACAAAGGAAAAAAAAGTTTTTAAATATTGGTAAGCAAAAACCTTTCAGAGTATTTTCTGCAGACAGTAATTGGGTAAATAAAAGTAATTTTTTTGGTGGTGTTAGAGAAATATTTGTTAAATTTAAAAAAGAATTGATTATAGGAATTATTTTGCTTACAGTTTTCCTGTTATATTTTCTATAAAATACTATAAAGCGCCACAACAATTTTTATATTTTTTTCCAGTTGCAGGACATCTTTCGTTTCTTGAAAATTTTTCATTTTTTTTAATTATCAATAAACACTTTGGATTGTCCGTAAAACTTTTTGTAGAGCTTCGTTTTTCAGCTGATATTTCATCTTGCGTAACGATTTCAAGGTTATTAAGAAAAGTAATAAAGTCAATTTTGATTTTATTTAATAACTCTTCAAATAATTTAAATGCCTCTCTTTTAAACTCTTCCAAAGGGTCTTTTTGTGCATAGCCTCTTAACCCCACAACTTGCCTTAAATGTTCTAAGTATTGTAGATGTGATCTCCATAAAAAATCAACAGTTTGTAAGAACACTCTTTTTTCGAGCCCCATATTTGTAGTTTCGTCAATTCCTTTAATTCTTTTATTTCTAAATTCAATAAATTTTTTTTTAATTTCTTCTTCAAATTCTTTGTCTTTTAAATTTATAATATTTGTTAAATCCGAATCCTTTACTGATCTGCCCAAAATAGGTTTAATTCTTGTTCTAAAGGCTTCTATTTGATTTTCCCTTTCATAAATTTTTTTTTCATTCAAGAAAACTTTTATTAGATCTTCAAGAAAGCTATTAATTATGTCATCAACATTTTTAGATTTTAAAATTTCTTTTCTTTGTTCAAAGATAACTTTTCTTTGATCATTCATAGTATCGTCGAATTTTAGTAAAGTTTTTCTTATGTCATAGTTTCTTCCTTCTACGCGCTTTTGTGCTCCTTCCAATGCCTTGTTGATCCATGGATGATCAATCGACTCGCCTTCTTTTAATCCAAATTTCTTCATAATCGAATCTATAGATTCTGAACCAAATATTCTCATTAGGTCATCCTCTAAACTAATATAAAAAATAGAATTTCCTTCATCTCCTTGTCTTCCAGATCTTCCTCTCAATTGATTGTCAATTCTTCTACTTTCGTGTCTTTCTGTACCAATAACGAAAAGCCCACCAAGTTGTTTAACTTTATCTTTTTCTTGTTGGTTGCTTTCGTTTAAAATTTTTCCACCAAGTTTAACATCAGTACCTCTGCCCGCCATGTTTGTGGCACAAGTTACGGCATCAAGTTTTCCAGCATCAGCAATTATATTTGCTTCTTTTTCATGGTTTTTTGCATTCAGTACAGAGTGTTTAATTCCACTGTCTGTAAGCAATTTAGAATAAATTTCTGATTTATTTATGCTTGTTGTTCCGATTAAAACTGGTTGACCCTTTTTATTACATTCAATTACTTTATTTATTATTGCTTTATTTTTTTCTTTTTCCGTTCGAAAAATTTGGTCATTCCAATCTTTTCTTATCATTTCTTTATTTGTTGGAACTGTCACTACGGGCAGTTTGTATATATCAAAAAATTCTTCTGACTCTGTTGCGGCTGTACCGGTCATACCAGCTAACTTGCTATATAAGCGAAAATAATTTTGATAAGTAATTGAAGCCAACGTATGATTTTCACTTTGGATCTCAACTTTTTCTTTTGCTTCTATAGCTTGGTGCAAGCCATCTGAGAATCTTCTTCCTTCAAGAACTCTTCCTGTGAATTCATCAATTAATTGTACTTTATTTTCTCTAACAATGTAGTCAGTATCCTTTGAAAATAATAAATTTGCTTTTAAAGCTTGGTTGATATGATGGACTAAATTAATATTTTGCGGGTCATAAAAATTATTATTTTTAAGAATACCATAAGTCTCAGATAATTTTTCAATTTTATCTATTCCCTTTTCAGAAAGCATGACGTTTCTATTTTTTTCATCTAATTCATAATCTTGTTTATTTAGTTCTTTTACAAATTTGTTGGATACAAAATACTGATCTGACTTATCTTCTGTTGAACCTGAAATAACCAGCGGAGTCCTAGCTTCATCAATAAGTATACTGTCGACTTCATCAACTATACAATAAAAATGATCTCGCTGAACCATTTCTTCAACATTATACTTCATGTTATCTCTCAGGTAATCAAAACCAAATTCACTATTAGTTCCATAAGTTACATCACAGTTATAATTTTTTTTTCGAGATGGATCGTCCATTTCATTCGTTATGCACCCTACTGACAAACCTAAAAATTTATATATTTGCCCCATCCATTCCGAATCTCTTTTTGCCAAGTAGTCGTTTACGGTTACTACATGAACCCCTTTTCCAATTAGTGAGTTTAAATAAACTGGTAGAGTTGATACTAAAGTTTTACCTTCTCCAGTTTTCATTTCAGCAATTTTTCCTTGGTGAAGAATCATCCCGCCCATTAATTGAACATCAAAGTGTCGTTCAGATAAGGCTCTCCTAGATGCTTCTCTTACACAGGCAAACGCTTCAGGAATTAAATCTTCTAATTTAATACCATTTTGGACCTTAGATTTAAATTCGGCTGTTTTAGCTATGAAACTTTCGCTAGGTATATCTTTAATTTTTGACTCCCAACTATTAATTTTTTCGACTATTGACTTTAATCGGCCAATTTCTCTTTGACTTGAATTTTTTACAAATTTGCCGATAATGCCGCTAATATTTAACATAAATAATTATATTGTTTTAGATAAGACTTATATAATCAATAATAATAGATTTTAAATAGTAATGACTTTAAATTTAAAAAACCTGCTTAATCCCAAAGTTAAAATGTCGAAAATGGGGGAATTTCAAGAATTGAAGCCAATTGAAGGGCTACAAATCTCAGCAGTATCAGCAGATCTATATGGTGATGGTAGAGACGATCTAACATTATTCTTCTTTGATGAAGGAGCAAATTTCGGAGCAGTATATACAAATTCTAAAGTCACTTCGGCGAGCATAAACTGGAATTTAAAAATAAAAAGGCATTTTGTAAAAGCTCTTATGATCAATACAAAAAATGCAAATACTTTTACAGGAATAAAGGGAGCTCAAGGTTTAAAAGAGGTTGCTTTAGCATTATCAAAGTCTCTCACTTTAAAATCATCACAATCACCTAAAGGAGTTAAAGAAGTTATAAAAATTACAGATTTACTTTTCGCATCTACTGGGGTGATAGGTGAAGATTTTCCATATTTAAAGATAAAAAACAGAATACCAGAATTAGTAAAAAAATTAAGAACAGATCAAAATAAGTTTGTATGGTTCAAAGCAGCCAGCGCAATAATGACTACCGATACAAGACCAAAGGTAGCCTATGAAGAATGTAAAATAGGAAATAAATTAATTAAAATTTCAGGAATAGCCAAAGGATCAGGAATGATAGCTCCTAATATGGCGACCATGTTGTCGTTTATATTTACTGATGCAAATATACCTTCAGTTTTTTTAAAAAGCATTTTAAAAAAAGTAACGGCAACAACTTTTAATTCAATAACTGTAGACAGCGACACATCAACAAATGATATGGTGGCTATTTTTGCTACGGGAAAAGCAAAAAATTCTAAAATTTATAACGTGTTGGATCCCAAATTGTTAGATTTTGAAAAAGCCTTACATAGATTAGCTTTAAATTTAGCTAAACAAATCGTGGTAGACGGAGAAGGAGCTAAAAAGTTTATTACAGTAAATGTAGTAGGAGCAAGGTCATCATCGATGGCAAAAAATATCGGTTTTTCAATTGCTAACTCTCCACTGTTTAAAACAGCTGTTGCCGGAGAAGATCCAAACTGGGGAAGAATTGTTATGGCAATCGGTAAATCAGGAGAAAACGTACAACCAAGCAAAATCGAAATAAAATTTGGAAAGTATTTGGTTGCTGAACAAGGTAGAGTAGCAAAAGATTATAATGAAAACGATTTAAAAGAATATATGAAATGGGATTCAATTGAAGTTGAAGCAAATTTAAATTTAGGTAACGCATCCTTCTCTGTTTATACATGCGATCTTACACATGATTATATTGATATAAATGCTGACTACAGAAATTAATATTTGGTTTTTTAAAAAAAATTAAATAATATATTAATAAATGATTAAATATAATTTAATATGCAATTGTGGAAAAACTTTTGAAAGCTGGTTTTCAAGTTCAAGTGAATTTGATACTTTGTGCAAAAAAAAGATTGTAAAATGCATTTATTGTAATTCTTCACTTGTAAAAAAAACTGTAATGGCTCCTAGTTTAGCCAGCAAATCAAATAAAATTTTAAAAAAAACAAAATTAGAAAAAGATATAAAAAAACAACTTTTAGATTTTAGAAAATATATAGAAAAAAATTGCAAAAATGTTGGTGACAAGTTTACTCAAGAGGCAAGAAGTATTCATTATGATAAAAAAACATCCCAGGGAATATATGGCAGAGCTACACCAGAAGAAACATCAGAATTACTTGAAGAAGGGATAGAAGTCGCAACTGTACCTTGGATTGATAAATCAGAGAACTAATTTTTTAAAAAGGTGTAGATGTAATTTACTGATGCGTCTTTACTTTCATGCCATTTTTTGGAAAATAAATTAAATTTCATTCCAATCAATTGATCAGGTAAAAAACTATTTTTTTTTGCAATTAATTCTAAGTCTTTTGGGGATAAAAATTTATCCCAGTCATGGGTGCCTATTGGAAGCCATCTTAAAACATATTCAGCACCCAAGATTGCAAACATATAAGATTTTAAATTTTTGTTTATAGTTGCAACAAACATAATTCCATTTTTTTTTATTAACCCTGAGCAGTTTTTAATAAATAAATTTACATCAGAAACATGCTCCACCACTTCCATGTTTAGAATGACATCAAATTCACTTTTAAGATTTAAATTTTCTGGAGAAGACTTTAAATATTTAATATCTAAATTCATTTCTTTAGAATGTAATTTTGCAACTTCGATATTGTTATTTGATGCATCAATTCCAGTCATCTTAGCTCCTAGTCTACTCAAAGGCTCACATAAAAGTCCGCCACCACAACCGATATCTAAAATTTTTAATTCATCTAATGGCTTTTCACTATACAGGCCTCTATTAAAATGATTAATCAATTTCTCTTTGATGAACTTAATTCTAGCTGGATTAAAAAGGTGCAAAGGCTTAAATTTTCCATTTGGATTCCACCAATCTTGGGCTAATTTAGAAAACTTTTCTATTTCTATTTTATCTACTGTAGTCAAAATAATATAAATTTAGATACACTTGTGCATTTTTATAATTAAGAGTATTTATTAATAAAAAATATATAAAGTAAATAAGATATTTTATCATGAAAAAATTAACTTTAAAATTTGGTGGAACAAGTTTAAATACTGTAGATCAAATCAAAAAAGTAGCCAACATAGTGAAAAAAAGGCACGATGAGGGCAATCAGATTATAGTTATTGTTTCTGCTATGGCAGGAGCAACTAATGACTTAATGTCTAAATCTAAATCAATTAGTAAAAATTTTGATAACAAGGAATTAGACGTGCTACTTTCTTCTGGAGAACAAGTTTCATGTTCTCTTTTGTCAGGAGCGCTTATAGAGCTAGGCATTAAAGCTAGATCATGGTTAGGCTGGCAAATTCCAATTTTTACAAATAAAAACTATACTTCATCACAAATAATTAAAATAAATACGGATGAAATTTCAAATTTTATTTCAAAAAAAGGTGTAGCTGTTATTGCTGGTTTCCAGGGTGTTTCGGAAGAATTTAGAATCACAACTTTAGGTCGAGGTGGTTCCGACCTGTCTGCTGTTGCAGTAGCAAAATTTTTTCAAACAGATTCTTGTGAAATTTATACTGATGTCGAAGGCGTTCTTACAACGGATCCTTCTATAAATGAAAAAGCTAAGAAAATTGAAAAAATTTCTTACGAAGAGATGCTAGAGATGGCTTCTTTAGGTGCAAAAGTTATGCAACCAAATGCGGTGCAAACATCCATGATAGATAATATTCCAATTCATGTAAGATCTACTTTTTCAGGAAAACCTGGTACAAAAATAATTTCTGAAAATGAAATTGATAATAAAAAAGTAATCACTGGAATAGCTTATTCAAAAGGCAATGCTAAAGTATCTATCGTTGGAGTTGTAGATAAACCAGGTGTAGCAGCTGATGTTTTTGAACCAATAGGAAAAAACAATATTAATATTGATATGGTTATACAAAATACTTCTCTCGATGGAAAAAATGCTAATATAACTTTTACTATTAAACAGGAGGATTTAAATAAAACATTAAGTATAATCAAAAAAAGCAAAGAAAAATTAAATTATAATAAAATAACACATGATGATAAGCTAGCAAAAGTATCAATCATTGGAGCAGGTATGATAAGTGAATCGGGTGTAACTCATAAAATGTTTAGATCCTTGGCAGATGAAAAAATAAATATATTAGCAATTTCTACTTCAGAAATAAAAATTTCTGTTTTAATTAAAGAAGAGTTGACCCAGAGAGCAGTAAAAACATTGCACAAAGCATTCGGACTTAACTGATAAGTTAATGAGCATTAGACCATTTAGAGATATTAAAAGAAGAAAGACCAAAAAAATTAAAGTTGGTAACGTTGAAGTTGGTGGGGATGCTAAAATTTCTGTTCAATCAATGACAAATACTTTAACAACAAATATTAATGATACCGTAAAGCAAATTAATCAATTAACAGAAGCTGGAGTTGATATCGTACGAGTTTCGTGTCCAGACAGGGATTCGTCATTAGCTCTTAAAAGTATTGTTACTCAAATTAATGTGCCGTTGGTTGCTGATATTCATTTCCATTATAAAAGAGCGATAGAAGCAGCAGAATCAGGAGCTCATTGTTTGAGAATTAATCCCGGGAATATTGGTTCAAAAGAAAAAATGAAAGAAATACTGAAGGCAGCAAAAGATTATGGATGCTCAATAAGAATTGGTGTTAATGCCGGCTCTCTAGAAAAAAAACTGTTAGAAAAATATAAGGAGCCATGCCCAGAAGCATTAGTTGAAAGTGCATTAAATAATATAAAATTATTAGAAGATCAAAATTTTTTTAATTTTAAAATTAGTGTAAAATCATCTGATGTTTTTTTAGCTACAAAAGCTTATAGATCTTTATCAAAAGTTTGTGATTATCCTTTACATTTAGGAATTACTGAAGCAGGGAGCTTAACATCTGGAAGCATAAAATCTTCCCTAGGTATTGGCCTATTATTAATGGAAGGTATAGGTGACACAATAAGGGTTTCCTTATCAGCAGACCCCGTTGAAGAAGTAAAAATTGGTTACGAAATTTTAAAATCATTAAATTTAAGACAAAGAGGAGTAAACATTATTGCTTGTCCTTCCTGTGCTAGACAGGCATTTCCTGTAATTGATACCGTTAAGATATTAGAAGAAAAACTTTCTCACATTAGAGAACCAATAACATTGTCAATAATCGGTTGTGTAGTTAATGGTCCAGGCGAAGCAGCTCAGACACATATAGGTCTAACAGGCGGAGGCAAGGGCAATCATATGATGTATATTTCCGGTCTACCCCATCACAAAGTTGCCACTAATAAAATGATAGATGAAGTTGTTACTCTTGTTGAAAAAAAATCTAAAGAATTAAGAAGTAACTAAATAAGAAAATGATACCATCAGAAAAAATCAGTAAAATAATTGATACGTATAAAACATTGGAAAAGGAACTTTCTTCAGCTGATATTTCAAAAAAAGATTTTGTTCAAAAATCAAAGGAATATTCAAGTATAGGAGAAATTATTAATGAAGCCAAAGGATACTTAAGTTTTGAGAAAGAAAAGATTGAGCTGGAAAAAATTATAGAAGACAAAGAAAGTGACAAAGAAATGGTCCAATTAGCAAAAAAAGAACTTAATGAATTACTAGAAAAAAATAAGACTTATGAAAAAATTTTGAAAATACATCTTTTACCCAAAGATGAAGCAGATACAAAAAATGCTATACTAGAGATAAGAGCTGGAACGGGAGGCGATGAAGCGGGTTTATTTGTAGCAGATCTTTATAAAATGTATGAAAAAGTTTGCTTAAATAACAAATGGTCGTTCGAAATAATAAGTATATCAAAAAGTACTGCAGGAGGGTTCAAGGAAGTAATTTTGTTAATCAAAGGAAATAATATTTATTCTTTTTTAAAATATGAGAGTGGAGTGCATCGTGTTCAGAGAGTACCCAAGACTGAAACGCAAGGTCGTGTACACACTTCAGCTGCTACAGTAGCGGTGCTACCCGAAGCTGAGGAGGTTGACATAAAAATTCAGGAAAAGGATTTAAGGATAGATGTTTATAGAAGCACCGGAAGTGGAGGTCAGTCGGTAAATACAACAGACTCAGCAGTAAGAATTACTCACATTCCAACTGGAATTGTTGTTACTAATCAAGATGAAAAATCACAACATAAAAACCGCGCAAAGGGTATGAAGATTTTAAGATCAAGAGTTTATGAAGCAGAAAGAGAAAAAAAGGATAAAGAAAGATCAAGAGAAAGAAAAAGTCAAATAGGAACGGGAGACAGATCAGAAAGAATTAGAACATATAATTTTCCTCAAGGAAGAGTTACTGATCATAGAATAAACATGACACTACATAAGCTTGAAGAATTTCTTAGTGGAGACGCTTTTGAGGAATTAAACCAAAGCTTAAGGTTGCAAGATCAGGAAATTAAATTGGCTAATTTAAATACCAAATGAATTTAGAAAATATTATAAAAAAAGCCTCACAAACTTTAAAGAATCATAATATTCATTCTCACGATTTGGATGCTGAAGTAATTATTTCAAATATTATGGGAGTAAATAGAGAATATTTAATAACAAAAAACAAAATAATGGTGCCAGAAAAGATTGTGAAGAAATATGATATAGCAATAGGCAGGAGAATAAAAAAAGAGCCAGTTGCTTATATAATTGGAAAAAAAGAATTTTGGAGCAAAGATTTTATCGTTAATAGAAACACACTTATTCCTAGGCCCGAAACAGAAATTTTAGTTTATAAAGTTATAAGATATTTTAAAAATAAAAAAATTAATATTTTAGATATTGGAACAGGAACAGGTTGTATATTGCTTTCAATACTCAAGGAACTTAACCGTTCAAGAGGGATTGGAATAGATATTTCCAAAAAAGCAGTGCAAATAGCTAAAATTAACTCAAAAAATTTTAATTTAATGCATAGATCTAAATTTAAAGTATGTAATTTAGAAAATTATAATGTTGGAAAGTATGATTTAATTGTATCCAATCCACCTTATATTTTATCGCAAGATATGAAAAATTTAAGTGAAGATATAATTAATCATGAACCAAAATTGGCCCTAGACGGTGGAGTTGATGGTCTTGACCTGATAAAAAAAGTTATTTATAAGTCTAATCGTCTTCTAAAAAGGGACGGTCTGCTTGCTCTAGAAATTGGATTTAATCAATATCGCAAGGTTTTAGGTATTTTGAAAAAGAGCGGGTTTAGGGAAATTGGCAAAGAGTACGATTATAAGACCAATGTACGTTGCATAATAAGCACAAAAATAGACATTTTTTAAATTAAAAAAAAATTATTTTGACAAATTAAATTATAAATGAATAAGATATCCTCAATCCTTAAAAAAAAAAGGTATTTCAATAAAATATATGTTTCAACGTAAGCCAAGAAGATTTAGACGTCGCTCAAATGGAAGAAACCATATGTCACATGGCAATGGCAATTCTCAAATGAGGATGAGACCTAAATCATTTGTAAACGATCAGTCAAGAAATAATTTTAGAACATCATTAAGTGCAGAAAAATTATTTGAAAAATATAGCTCTTTGGCTAAAGAAGCCATGTCTTCAGGTGATAAGACATTGTCCGAAAATTATCTTCAACATGCTGATCACTTTATGAGAATTATTGAAGATAAAAATAGAAATCGAATTCAAAATAAAAGTGAATTAGTTGAAAAACCAGTTCATAATGAAAAAAATTCATCTGATATCAATAACGTAAATCAGTCTGAAGAAAATAAAAATAAAGAATAAATTAATTTTTTTTAGCTATTAATTCAGCAATTAGAACATCTGTTTTTATTCTGTGGATTTCAAACTTCTGTCTTTCAATATCTTTTAAGACTTTTCCAGAAGGAAGTTTTAATTTTTGAGAATTAACTTTTTTTCCATTTACAATTACTTCATAGTGTAAGTGTGGGCCTGTTGAGATACCTGTCGATCCGACATAACCAATAATTTGTCCTTGCCTAACTTTTTTTCCTACCTTTATGCCTTTTGCAAAACTTTTCATATGTGCATAAATAGTTTCATAAGTTGAATTATGTTTTATTTTTATACAATTTCCTCCACCGCCACACCATTTTGCTCGAGTAACGGTTCCGCTTCCTGAAGCCATAATTGGCGTACCCATAGGAGCCGCGAAGTCCGTACCTTGATGCATTTTATTAAAACCACTTATGGGATGTTTTCTCATACCAAACGGTGACGATAATCTTGCACCATTTATTGGAGTTTTCATTAAAGCTTTTTCAACACTTTTACCATTAATATCAAAGTAACCGTAATCCTTATCATCTCCAAATTTATAAAGTGAAACTTCTCTGCCGTTTACATTCATATGCGCATAAAGTATAGATCCGCTTTTTATAAATTCACTGTTTTCATCAAAATATTTTTCATAAACAATTTTAAAATAATCGTTTTCTCTAATATCTCTTTGAAAGTCGATTTCAAAACCAAAAATTCTAGCAAACTCAATAATTGTATCAGGATTAATATTTGCCTGCACTGCTGAAGAATAAAGATTTTTTTTAATTATATTTTCTGACAAGACTTTTCTCTTGTAAAGTTTAGTTATAATTTTCTCTGAAATTATTTTATTTTCCTCATTTTTAGCTATTGATATTGTGGTGCTTTTAGTAATTGGTACTGAAAATTTAATTACAGAATTATTTTTTTCATCTTTTTTCTTTTCAATAATGATATCAATTTTATTTCCAACCAAAAGTTGATTTGGATTTCCGTACTTTTTATACTGTTTTATTACCGTTTGAATTTCACTGTTTTGAACTTTATATTTTTTTAATATTTTTTGAATGGTATCACCTCTATTGATTTCATAATTCAGGTTTATAAAGGGCGATTTGATCTGATTTAATAAAAATTTTTTGAAGTTTATTAAATCAGACCCTTCTTTTTCGCTCTTAATTAAATCAGATTTTTTTGTGATTTTTTCATCACTTTTGTAAACAACTGTTAGTAGAAGCAATAGAGTTGCCGTTAAAGCAAAAAGTACGATAGGCTTCGTTTTATCCCAATTTCTCTTAATTAATGGATACATGGTTAATTTTAATAGTTATATTTATAAACAATATATCGATAATTGGTTATAGAAATCACTAATTTTTGTTCTTATTTAACATTAATATACGTCTTGCTTTATTATTTAATTAGCTTATAACCAGCGATCCAACCCCAAAAAGCTTAATTTTGTTTGCTAATTTGAGGTGTTGTTAATTAAAACGCATGCAAGTGAACTGCTAGAAGTGGTTCTAGCTGGGTGCGTTTTTAGCTTTTTTAAATTGTAAAATAAAGAAGAAGAGAAGTGTGGACGGTTAGGTTACCAAAATTTGTCGTACACACTTCAACGAAAATATAAATAATTTTTTATTATTTATATGAAGCTAGTGTGCGCCGTTATTAAACTTGAGAGTTTGATCATGGCTCAGAACGTACGCTGGCGGCACGCCTAACACATGCAAGTCGAACGAAGTAGCAATACTTAGTGGCGAACGGGTGAGTATAATGTGGGTATCTGCCTTTTGGTTTGGAATAACACGGGGAAACTTGTGCTAATACCGGATAAGCCTTCACAGGGAAAGTTTTAACGCCAAAAGATGAGCCCGCACTTGATTAGCTAGTTGGTAAGGTAAAAGCTTACCAAGGCTACGATCAATAGCTGATCTGAGAGGATGATCAGCCACATTGGGACTGAGACACGGCCCAAACTCCTACGGGAGGCAGCAGTGGGGAATCTTGCACAATGGGGGAAACCCTGATGCAGCGATGCCGCGTGAGTGAAGAAGGCCCTTGGGTTGTAAAGCTCTTTCGTCGGGGAAGAAAATGACTGTACCCGAATAAGAAGGTCCGGCTAACTTCGTGCCAGCAGCCGCGGTAATACGAAGGGACCTAGCGTAGTTCGGAATTACTGGGCTTAAAGAGCTCGTAGGTGGTTAGAAAAGTTGGTGGTGAAATCCCAAGGCTTAACCTTGGAACTGCCATCAAAACTTTTTAACTAGAGTATGATAGAGGAAAGTGGAATTTCTAGTGTAGAGGTGAAATTCGTAGATATTAGAAAGAACACCAATTGCGAAGGCAACTTTCTGGATCATTACTGACACTGAGGAGCGAAAGCATGGGTAGCGAAGAGGATTAGATACCCTCGTAGTCCATGCTGTAAACGATGTGTGCTAGACGTTGGAAATTTATTTTCAGTGTCGCAGCAAAAGCGTTAAGCACACCGCCTGGGGAGTACGACCGCAAGGTTAAAACTCAAATGAATTGACGGGGACCCGCACAAGTAGTGGAGCATGTGGTTTAATTCGAAGATACGCGCAGAACCTTACCAACACTTGACATGTTTGTCGCGACTCTAAGAGATTAGAGTCTTCGGTTCGGCCGGACAAAACACAGGTGCTGCATGGCTGTCGTCAGCTCGTGTCGTGAGATGTTGGGTTAAGTCCCGCAACGAGCGCAACCCCTACTTTTAGTTGCTACCATTTAGTTGGGCACTCTAAAAGAACTGCCAGTGATAAGCTGGAGGAAGGCGGGGATGACGTCAAGTCCTCATGGCCCTTACGTGTTGGGCTACACACGTGCTACAATGGTACTTACAGTGAGAAGCGAAGAGGCGACTCTAAGCCAATCCCAAAAAGGTACCTCAGTTCGGATTGTACTCTGCAACTCGAGTACATGAAGCTGGAATTACTAGTAATCGCGGATCAGCGCGCCGCGGTGAATACGTTCCCGGGTCTTGTACACACCGCCCGTCACACCATGGAAGTTGGTTACACCTTAAGGCAAAGCGTAAAACCTTTGACTACGGTACGATCAGCGACTGGGGTGAAGTCGTAACAAGGTAGCCGTAGGGGAACCTGCGGCTGGATCACCTCCTTTCTAAGGAAATCGAAAAATATAAAAACAATTATTTTCGATTTTAAAAAAATCGGTTAATGTGACCGTCCTCATTTCTCTTCTTTTAATGTCTCTGAGTATTTGTAAATAAGGGGCCGGTAGCTCAGGTGGTTAGAGCGCACCCCTGATAAGGGTGAGGTCGGAAGTTCGAGTCTTCCTCGGCCCACCAATATTACGGGGGATTAGCTCAGCTGGGAGAGCGCCTGATTTGCATTCAGGAGGTCAGCGGTTCGATCCCGCTATCCTCCACCAAAATTTGAGACATTTAGCTTTTTTAAATTGTAAATATTTTTATCAATATCTATATCCGATTGTTTTCAGATTTAGTTGAAAACAATCAAAACAAAAATTTAATTTATTACAGAAAAGTTTTTTTCTGTGCATAAATCAAGCGTTTAAGGGCGATTGGCGGATGCCTTGGCACTGTAAGACGATGAAGGACGTGGTATACTGCGATAAGTTTCGGGGAGCTGTATGCAGGCTTTGATCCGAAAATTTCCGAATGGGGAAACCCAACACTTCGTGTGTTACTTTATACTAAATACATAGGTATAAAGAGTAAACCTGGAGAACTGAAACATCTAAGTAACCAGAGGAAAAGAAATCAATTGAGACTCCGTTAGTAGTGGCGAGCGAAAGCGGACTAGGCCAGCAGTAATAATAAGATAATTTGAATAGTTTGGAAAAACTAACCATAGAGGGTGACAGTCCCGTAAAAGTAATGCTTATTAATACTCTTGAGTA
>CACLKK010000006.1:37500-41226 GCA_902607525.1 uncultured Pelagibacteraceae bacterium
AAATTAATAAATATGAAAAACGCAATAGTTTTTGGTGGCTCGGGATTTTTAGGCAGTCATATTTGTGATTATCTTACCCAGTCTGGATTTAAAGTAACTATTTTTGATAAAACCAAATCACAATTTATAAAAAAAAACCAAAAAATGATTATCGGAAATATATCTGATTTTAAAAAGGTATGTAGAGCGATTAAATATCAGAAATACGTATATCACTTTGCAGGCGTGACAGATATTGAGGAATCCAATTCATATCCTATGCAAGCTATAAAATTTAATATTTTAGGTACGGCGAACATACTAGAGGCAATAAAAAAAAATAAAAAAGTTGATCGAATAATTTTTGCAAGTAGTATTTATGCAAGAAGTGAGCAAGGAGGATTTTATAGCCTTACAAAAAGATCTTGCGAGTCATTGATAGAAGAATATAGCAAAATTTTTGATATTAATTTTACTATTCTGAGGTTTGGTTCATTGTATGGACTTAGAGCAAACAATTTTAATACGATTCATAAATTTATAAAGCAAGGCATAAAAAATAAAAAAATTGAGAGAGTTGGAAATGGTGCGGAAATAAGAAATTATATAAACGTAAAAGATGCTGCAAAGGTATGTATTAAAGTTTTAAAAGATAAAAATACAAATAAATATTTTAATATAATGGGACCAGAAAAAATTTCTGTAAAAAAGGTAATAAATTTAATTTCTAAGAAAATAGGCGTTAAAAAAATTATATATCACAAAAGGAAAGTACCTGACTACCATTATAAGATTAATCCTTTTACTTATAAGGTAAAAGAAGCAAAATTTATGAAAATAAAAAATCAAATAAAATTTCAGAGCGGAATTGAGGAAATTGTAAATAAATTTAATTAAAATCAAAAATATCTTTTATGAAATAAAAAAAATGGACCTCTCTATTATAATTCCTGCTTATAATTCTGAAAAATATCTTGGAGGATGTTTAAATAGTATTTGTAAACAAATTACAAAAGGAGTAGAGGTATTAATAATCAACGATGCTTCTACAGATAAATCATCTAAAATTTTTAAAAAATATACAAAAAAATATAATTATATCAAATTATTTAGCACTAAAAAAAGACAGGGCGTTTCTTATTGTAGAAATCTAGGAATTCATAATGCTTCAGGTAAATATATTTGTTTTTTAGATAGTGATGATAAGTTTTTACCAGAATCAATAAAAAATATATTATATAATATTAAAAATTTTTCTATTAACGAATTGTTTGTTGTTAGAAGTCAAGATCTTCACAATAATAAAATTGATAAGAATGAATTTTTAAAAACAAAAAAAAGTATAATAGACAGCATAAGAAACTTCGATAAATTTAGATCAACTTGCTGGAATTACATTGTTCAGAGAAAACGATTATATTTAAATAATATTAAATTTAATAATGCTATTAAAGTTTTTGAAGATCAAACTTTTGTTTCACGTGCCTTATGTTCAATAAAAGAATTTAAAATAATAAACAAACCTATTTATGCCAGGCGTATGGATGAACCAGATACGCTTAGTAAAAAAACAGGTTATATGGTTGCGGATTCTTGCGCTAAACTGATTTGTGAGATTAGTCAAATAATTTGCACAAAAAAATATTTAATAAATAAACAGAAAATTGAGTTCTTAATATCTCGTTTAAATTTTATAACAGAACAATTGATTTTTAATATCTTGGTATGTAACAAAAAAGAAGTTAATAAGATTAGCAAATATTTCGTTAAACATTTTTTCTTTATCTCGAAGTTACCTTTTACCTATCGAAGGAAATATGATTTTTTAATTAAAAAATCAAAAGTAAATATAAGGTTACTTAATTACAAGAGTAAAAAAGTTAAAATATTAAAGAAATTATTTATTAATATTAAAAGTTACAAAATAATTACATTTTGTGCAGGAATTTACGGTGAAATTATCTTGAAAAATTTTATTAATTTTGGCTCTAAAATAAGTTGTGTTGTTGATAATAATGTTCATTATTCAGGAAAGAAATTGTGCAAAATTGAGATTAAAAACCCACTATATTTAAAGAAAAATTTTAAAAAATTATCAAATCATAAGCTTTTGATTTGCAACAAAAGCAAGGTAGCGTTTAATAAAATAATTAAACAATTGACCAAAATTGGTTTTAAAAGGAAAAACATTATCCATATTGCAATATAAAAATTTATTTATATGTTTTTTCTATGGAGTTTTTATAGAAATTATGAGAAAGTAAATTGATGGACAAGATTACGTTAACAAAAACTAGAAAACAATTTAACGATCTAGATGTTTTGCCGCTATATGATAGATCGTTAGTTGATTATAATCAATATAACCAATCAATAGGTCATGCCGGAGTAAAATATTCTATGGCAGTTCAGGCAACAAGAGGATGTCCATATAGATGTTTTTATTGTGATGTTTATAAAACTACTCTCCATCACTTCAGAAGATCGGTAGATAGTGTTTTTGATGAAGTTAAATCCATAGCTGATCTTGGTGTAAGAAGAATAGAATTTATCGATGATATTTTTAATGTGAAAGCAAAAGATTTTGTGGCTTTTTTTAATAAAGTGATTCAGCACAATTTAAAAGTAAAATTTTTTTTCCCCACTGCACTTAAAGGAGATTTATTAAATAAAGAAATTATCGATGTAATGATGCAAGGTGGAGCAGTGGGAGTTAATGTTTCCTTAGAATCAGCATCACCAAGAATGCAAAAAGTTATGCGAAAAAATCTAGATATTGAAAAATTTAGGGAGAATCTTGAATATATTTGTAAAAATTATGAAGAGGCGGTAACCACTTTAAATACGATGCATGGCTTTCCTACAGAAACGGAAGAAGAAGCTATGATGACTTTAAACTTTATTAAATCAATGAAATGGGTGCACTTTCCGTATACCCATGTTGTAAGAATTTTTCCAGGTACGGATTTAGAAAAATTTGCGCTCAATCATGGAGTTCAAAGAAAGGCAATAAGCGAGTCCATAGACAAATCGTATCACGAAGTTACGCCTACTCTTCCTTTTTCAAAAGAGTTTACAGACAAATATAAATTGAGCTTTCTTAGAGATTATGTTTTAAACAAGGAACGTTTGCTTAAAATATTGCCTGTGCAAATGAAAAATTTTACTGAAGATGAGTTAAATCAAAAATATAGCAGCTACTTTCCAAAAAAAATCAATAAACTATCAGATGTTCTTAAAATTGCTAGAATCAAAGAGAGTGAATTAAAAATAAATTGTTTACCTGAAAGTGAAATAAAAATTCCAAATTTAAAAGAAAAGATTATTAAGAAATTTCCTAGCGTAAAAAAGAATAACAATGCAGTTAAAGTTTTACTAATAAATATCTCTACTCATTTTACTAAAGATAGAGATGTTAGCGAGTATGATGTATTAGAACCACCTTTGGGTCTGATAGCATTATTAAGTTATATGAATCACGTTTTCCAAAAAAATATCGATGGACAAATTATTAAATCGAGAGTTGATTTTGATAGCTATCCTGAACTAAATAAAAAAATTAAAGATTTTAATCCGGATATTATCGGAATAAGCACAATGACATTTCATAAAAACTTTTTTCATAATGCTATAAAAAATATTAGGGATCATGGATTTAAAAAAACAATAGTTGTAGGAGGACCGCATCCCACAACAAGTTATGGAGAAGTTCTGAAAGATAAAAATATAGACATATGTGTAATTGGA
>CACLKK010000007.1 GCA_902607525.1 uncultured Pelagibacteraceae bacterium
ATTTTCTTCCTCTTCTAATATTCTTATAGATTCTTCTTCTAAGCTTTTTTCTTTTTCTTTTAGTAATATTTGTTCCTCTCTTATTTTTCTTATGATCTCATCATTTGATCTTCTTTTTTCTTCAGCTTTTAACCTTCTTTCTTTTTCTTTTTTTAAATTATTCTCTTCTTTTTCTTTTAGTATTCTGTTTTCTTCTTTTATCTTTGATAGCTCTTCTAGTTCTAATCTTCTTACTTCTTCAGTTTTAGCTTTTTTTAATTCTTTTTTTGCGATTCTTCTTTGTTTTTCGTTTTCTATTTTTTCCTTATAATGTTGATCCAATTCTTCCTTTTCTTTCTGTTCTTCTTCTATTCTTTTTTCTTTTAATTTATTGATTTCCTCAAGAGCTATTATGTTTTCATTTTCTATTTTTTCTAATTTTTCAGTGTAAGTTTGATTCATCCCTTCCAATTTTTGTTGCTCATCTATTATTCGCTTTTCTTTTAATTGAGAAATCCTTTCAAGCTCTTCCAGTTTTTCTTGTTCTGCTTTAGCTATACCCTCCTTATAAATTGGATCAATTTTCTCCCGCTCTTCTTTTTCTTCTTTTGTCTTTCTCTCTTGTTCAATTCTTATAAAGCTAATTTCTTTTAATCTATTTTCTTCCTCTTTTTTTAGCTGTTTTTCTTCTTCTTTTAACTGCTTTTGTTCTTCTTTAATTTGTTTTTCTCTATTTTTTTCTTTTAATTTTTCTTTTTCCTTTTTTTCTCTTTCGCGTTTTTCTGTGAAATTTTTATAAATTTTACCTAGAGTTTTAAATTTAAAATCCACAGCTTTTTGCAGATCTATACCCACTCCATTAATTTTATTTTTATTATAATTTTTGGTTTTTCTTTTTTTAATAATTTTTTTAACTCTCTTTTTATATTTTTTCCTCATAATCCCTCTCAAAAAAACAATTATTGTATACCTATTTCAACTGCTAAAAAGATACTAAAGAGTTCGATTTGGGTTTCGTAATTGAGCTACATATACCAAAGTTCTCGGCATAGGCTTGGGAAGCTTGTGTACTGTCAAAGGTACCGTGGGTTAGAATCCCACTCTCTTCGCCACCAATTACCATTCTCCAATTGGAGCACGAAGAGCATATCTTTTTAAAAAATAGTTTTTTAAATGTTTTCCGTGAAATCCAAAAACAGAATTTGAATCTTGCCCATAAAGACGATTAACATTTTCCAAAGAAAATTCAGAAGCAAGTTTTGGGGGAGCAAAAAGAATTCCTTCACTAATCATCTGATCATATAGATAGTGACAAATAATAACATCTTCATTTTTAAGAGGTAGTTTTAAAGAGTCAAAATTTATTTTTTTAGTAGTCTCAACTAGTTTACGGCTACGTAACGAGAATCCTCCATTACCAACGCAGTTTTTTTTCATATTTAAAGTTAAATTAGAATTAAAATGAACTTTTTCTGACCAAGGAGCGCCTATATAGTCATATTTAAGAAATTCATCTTTCCAAAGACGTGCGCTTACAACAAAACTATCAGCTTGTACAATTAAGCAGTGAGATGTTTTAAAATATTTATGTAAATCTTCTATAATTAATCGATTGTAACCCATAAAATCTATTGCAGGTATTGAAACATATTCTATGTCCGAATATTTTTTTTGAGGTAAGGACGAAGATAGAAGTTTAGTAGCTCCAAATTTTATATTATGTAAAGATATTCTCATTGCTATTTGAGTTTCTTCTATATCTACAGATGTAACAGCTAAAAGGGTAACATTAGGTAACTCTAATTTTTTTTCCATTTTAAATATAAGAATTTATATGCACTCAACAACACCATTTGCACCTAATTTAACTTTAGTTTCTAGACCATATGCAGGAGTTTCATCAAGGTCTAATACTTCTATTTTTTTTTCTAAAACATTGTAATTAGATTTTGGTAAGCAAAGTTCTTTTGCTTTAAGTTCAAAATCTGCTTTTAATTTATCCATAATTTTTTTACCTCTCTTTGTATTACTTTCATACTGACTAATTCTAACCCATTTTCTTGCAACAATTTCAATTTTACGTGTATCTTTCCCCGAAAAATCTTTTGCTTGAGTTTCTTCTTTATCTTTGCATTTAACAATAGAACCTTCTGTACTAACACAATCACCAACACCCTGTTCTATTCCAGAATTAAAAGTGCCTATGTAAGCACTTCCATCAGAATATGTAAAAGTTCCTTTGCCGTGTCGTTTTCCATTTACAAATTCTCCTTCATATTTTTTACCATCAGGATAAAATAAAGTTCCTTCTCCATGTAATTTATCATTTTTAAATTTTCCTAAATACTTTCTGCCATTTTTCCATACTTTAGTTCCGTTACCATGGCTTTTACCATTTTGCCATTCTCCGTAATATTTATCTCCATTTGCCCAAATAAAAGTTCCATAACCATGTGGTTCAAAATTTTTAAAGTCACCTATATATCTTGCTCCACCAAGATATCTTGATATTCCTTTAATAATTTTTCCATTTTTAAATAATCCTTTATATCTATGCCCAGATTCTGCTTTGTAAGAACCTTTACAATTTGTCCATTGTTTTAAATCGTTACCTTGACAAATAAATACAGATTCTTGCTCTTTTTTTAATTCTTCTTGTGCTTTTAAAATCTCCTTCTCTTCTTTGCTAATTTTTGCTTTTTCTATTTTTTCTTTATCCCAATTTCCTTTAACATCCATACAATAGCTAACTCTTTTTCCATTTAGTTTAAAAATTTCCATATCGATTCCGCTTTCCTTTTTATATTCTAACTTAATGACGGACTTTGATTTAGAGTTTAAAAAATATTGATAATAGATTGCCTCGCCCTTTGCACTTTTTATTTTTTCACTAATAATTTTGTTTGCTTCTATCGATTTTATTTTATCAGAAAAATTTTGAATTGCACCATCAGCCGTTTTCAATTCTACTTCAATAGTATTTTTTTTAAGATTTATTATATAATTTCCCATTACAGCATTACTAATTTTGCACTCTTTAAAAAAGTACATATCTGCAAAGCTGGTATTACTAAGTAAAGTGCTTACTAAAATTATTATAAAAAAATTTCTCATTCGAATTTAACAGTATAATAAGGTGTTTTGTTTTAAACAAATAATTGATTTAAATACTATATATTTTGCTTTATAATTTAGACTGATTCGTAATTTAATTAATTAATAGGAGGCATATTATGGTTTGGGTAGCTGCAGCAGTAGTAGTAATTTGGTACATGAATAAGTAATTAAGACATTCTTCTTATTCCAATTACTTTTAAATTTGCCGTTTTGTAAATTCTATCGATAGTTTTTTTGATAGGCATTATTAGTGTTTTCTTTTTTGGTCCGTAAGCATGGATTAGTCTGTGCTTTGAAGTAGCAATAGCTACATGACCCTTCCAAAAAATTAGATCGTTTTTCTTTATATTTTCTATTTTAATTTTTTTCTTAAAATATCTGATTTGATCTTTTGTATCTCTTGGACAAAATTTATTATTAAAGTTAAAAGGCAACTGCACAAGCGCTGAACAATCAATACCACTATAATGTTTGCCTCCCCATTTATATTTTATATTGATAAATTTTTTTATATTTTCAAAAATATTGTTTGTCTTATAATTAATTTTTTTTATATCCTTTTTTTTAATCCAAAAACTGTCAAATTTATAATAATTTTTTTTACTTTCTATAACTTTAATTTTAGATCCAAAACTAAGTTTTTTTTTAATTTTAATGCCTGGTCTTGAATATATTATTGCACTTAAACTGAACACTTTATGAGTATTTTTTTGATTAGGATAAAATTTTTTTCTTTTTATGTAGCCTTGATAATTATCTTGATCATTTTTAATTTTGATCCATGATTTATTTTTTTTTAATATTTTGAATGTTTCCCCATACAAAAGTTGTGTGGAGAGTTTGGATTTTGTACTCTTTTTTGTATATACGTTTATTATCGGTAGATTACTTCTCACTTCAATTTGAGTTTATCTCTTATAAACCACAGACAAATTAAAGAGGGGATTACCATAATTGCAGTTATTACAAAAAATATTCCCCAATCTCCATTTAACCAATCAACCATTGCTCCCGATGAAGCTGCAAGAGTTGTTCTGCCAGCTGTACCGATCGATGCAAGTAGAGCATATTGAGTAGCTGTATATGTTCTATCTACTAACATAGAAATAAAGGCTACAAAAGCAACAGTGGCGAACGCAGCAGCAATATCGTCAAAAATTACAGCTACAGCAAAAAGCAATTCAGATTTTCCTGTCCAAGCAAGGAGAGAAAATAAAAGATTTGTAGATGCCATTAATATTCCAGATACAAACATTGCTTTGATTACTCCTGAGCGGATTGCGAATAAACCTCCGAGAAGAGTAAAAATAACTGTAGTTATCCATCCCAAGCCTTTAGAATAAAGGGCAATATCTGATTTTGAAAAACCCATTTCTTTATAAAACACTATGGACATTCGTCCAAGGAAAGCTTCTCCAATTTTAAAAAGAAATACAAATCCTAAAATTCCTATAGCAATTTTAAATCCATTTTTTTTAAAAAAACTTACAATGGGGCCGCCAATAGTTCCGCTCACCCATGCAACTGATTTTGTTGCTGCGTTAGAAGATCCCAGTTTTTCTTCTATCATTTTATCAGTCCTTCTTTGAGATTCTTGTCTTTCTGTTGGTTGTGGTTCGTGAACAAACATAAGACCGATGTTGCAAGCTATAATAACTATTCCAAGCACTAAAAAAGTAATTTGCCAATAATTTTCAAATCCTGATTGTTGGAAGTATTCAGCGGCGTTGAGTGCTATTACACCTCCTAATTTATATCCTGTCCACCAACCAACCACTGCCATAGCCGCGCCAGCTTGCATAGATTTTCCTTCATCTTGTCCAATCTGTTCAATTCTCAAGGCATCAACAGTGATATCTTGAGTTGCTGAAGCAACAGCAATAATGAGGCCAATTGTAATTACTAGGGCTAGATTTGCTGTTGGATCTACTACACTCCAACATACTAAACTAATTAAAATAATTAGTTGCATTGTTACAATCCAACCACGGCGGTGACCAATTTTACTAGTTAGCCACGGAATACGAATTCTATCTATTATTGGGGCCCATAAATAATTAAATGCGTAAACAGCAAATATTAATCCTGCCCAACCGATAGTACTACGACTTAAGCCATCTTCTTTTAACCAAAGACTTAAACTACTTCCAATTAATACCCATGGAAATCCACTTATAATTCCAAGCAAAAGAATTCTTATCATCCGTTTATCAAAGTAAACGGAAAAAGTTTCAGACAATGTTTGTTTTTTATATATTTCCATTTATCACCAATAAGTTTTAGTTTTTCCAAAACGAAGGAAAGAACAAAACTAACACTGCAAACAGTTCAAGCCTACCAAGAAGCATACCTAAACTCAAACTTAATTTAGAAAAAGTTGGTAAATTACTGAAATTTCCATCAGGGCCAATTACATCACCTAATCCCGGACCTACATTTGATATTGCAGAAGCAGATCCTGAAATTGCCGTTATAAAATCTAAACCATTTATAGATAAAAGAGCAGCTAAAATAAAAAAGATAAAAAAATAAAGAAATACAAAAGTTATTATTGAATAAATAAAACTATTAGTAATTTTTTCATTGTTATACTTTATAGAAAATACACCTCTTGGATATACGAGCTTTTTAATTTGGTTTAATATAAAATGTCCAAGTATTTGGAACCTAAAAATTTTAATACCACAAGTTGTAGAACCAGCACATCCACCAATAAACATTAAAAAAAGAAAAAATATCAATGGAAATTTTCCCCAAGAACTAAAATCTGCAGTTACATATCCCGTTCCTGATAAAACAGATACAACATTAAAAGTAGATATTCTTAGATTGTCTAAAAAATTATATGTACCGCTGCTTATAAGTAAATATAAAAACATTAAGAAAATAGAAATAATTAAAATATAAAATAAACCTTTAATTTGTGAGTCTTTAAAAAATATTTTTTTATCACCTCTCACAAATTTTAAATAAGAAATGAATGGTATGCTTCCTAAAATTATAAAAATTATTGCAATAATTTCAATTTTTGGATTTTCAAAATAACCGATTGAACTGCTATAAGTAGAAAAGCCTCCCGTAGCAATTGTCGTCATAGCATGTGCGATGCTGTCAAATACGTTCATGCCAACAAGCCAATATGAAATACCACATGCAAAAGTTAAAAAAAGATAAATTACTGAAATAATTAAAGTTACTCTACGCGTTCGTGGTAAAATTTTTTCAGTTGTATCAGAACTCTCCATCCGAAATAATTGCATACCTCCAATATTTAGGAGAGGTAGTATTGTTATTGCCATTACGATTATACCTATCCCACCAAGCCACTGTAAAATAGATCTCCAAATAAGAACACTTTTTGGAGCTGTATCTAAATTTGTAATAATTGTTGAACCAGTAGTTGTTATTCCTGACATACTTTCAAAAAAAGCATCAACATATGATAAATTAAGATTAGATAATAAAAATGGAATACATCCAAAAATAGCAATACTGAGCCACGACAAAGCTGTTAAAAGAAAAGCTTGTTGTAAATTCAATTTTCTATTTTCTTCTAGATTTGTAAGCACTAAAAGTATTCCAATAAATGCTGTTACAGTTGCCGATGATAGAAAAGTATTGCTTTTCTCGTCATATAAAAATTGTACAAAAAATGGTATAAGCATGAATGTTCCTAATATTATTAGGAGCACACCAATTGAAAAAAAAACAGTTTTGTTGTTGTTCATTTTTGAAACCGGAGGTTATTTAAAAATATTTGAAATTCAACATAATAAGACCTTATTATACCTGTATTTTACTCATGAAATTTAATAAATCTTTTATATCGTGATTGATAAATCAGCAATTCAAGCAACCAGCTCTTGGCCATTTGTTGAAGCAAGAAAATTGGTTAAAGAAAGACAAAAAATTTACGAAAAAAAAGGTAAAATCACTTTGCAAACTGGTTATGGTCCAAGCGGTTTACCACACATAGGAACTTTTGCTGAAGTAGCACGCACTACCATGATGGTTAATGCCATAAAACAGTTAATCGATATTCCAACTGAAATAATTACTTTTTCTGATGATATGGATGGTTTAAGAAAAGTACCTGAAAACATTCCAAATAAAGAAATATTAGAAAAAAATTTACATAAACCGCTTACCAGCGTTCCAGACCCTTTTAAAAAATATGGTAGCTTTGGAGAACATAACAACGAAATGTTAAAAAAATTTTTAGATGAGTTTAAGTTCGATTATATTTTTAAAAGCTCTACCGATACATATAAAAAAGGATTATTTAATTCTGCTTTACTTTTAGTTTTGGAAAAGTATGAACAGATAAAAGAGATTGTTCTTCCTACTTTGGGAAAAGAAAGACAAAAAACTTATAGCCCCTTTTTACCGGTATGTCCAGAAACAGGAAAAGTTTTAGAAGTTCCGGTTATTGAAATAAAAAAAAATGAAGGAAAAATTATTTATCAACATGAAAACAAAAAAAAAGAAACAGAAATTATTAATGGAAAATGTAAATTGCAATGGAAAGTGGATTGGGCGATGAGATGGTATTCCTTTGATGTTGATTACGAAATGTACGGAAAAGATTTAATTGAGAGCGCAATTCTTTCCGGAAAAATTTGTAAAATTCTTGGAAAAAAAAGCCCAAATGGTTTTGCATACGAAATGTTTTTAGATGAAAAGGGTGAAAAAATTTCTAAATCAAAAGGAAACGGAATAACCATCGAAGAGTGGTTGAAATATGCTTCTCCTGAAAGTTTATCTTTATACATGTATCAAAACCCAAAAAGAGCAAAAAAACTTTATGCTGATGTTGTTCCAAAAGCTGTTGATGAATACTTAACATCCATTGATAAATTTAGTGAACAAGATGATAAACAAAAACTTCTGAACCCGGTTTGGCATATACATAAAGGCAACCCACCAAAAGAAAAATCGATTATGCCATTTTCAGTTTTATTAAATTTGGTCGGAACCAGCAATGCTAATGACAAGGAAGTATTATGGAAATTTATAAAAAAAAATAAAAAAAATATTAAAGTTTCAGATCATCCTATTTTAGACGGTTTAGTGGGTTATGCATTAAAGTATTTTGAAGATATAGTTAAACCAAATAAAAAATATAGAAAACCAAATGATAAAGAAAAAAAAGCATTAAAAGATTTAGTTAAGAGATTGAAAGAATGCCAGGAACAGACAGATCCTGAAGCAATACAAACAATTGTTTATTCAGTAGGGAAAGATAATGGATATCAAGAAAATTTAAGAGAATGGTTTAAAGCGATCTATGAAATAATTTTTGGAGATCAAGACGGCCCAAGAATGGGATTTTTTATAAGTTTTTTTGGCATAAAAGAAAGTATAGAACTGATTAACAAATATATTAAATAATGTTTTCTGTATTAAGACCGCTCTTATTTAACCTGGACCCAGAAACGGCTCATGATTTAGCTATTAAATCACTTAAGTTTAATCCTTTTCCTAGCAGAATGTTTGAGGTTGAGGACGAAGAAATGTTAAATATAAAATTATTAGGAAAAAGTTTTCCAAACCCTATTGGTCTAGCAGCAGGGTTTGATAAAAGTGCCGAAGTTTATAATTCATTGCTAAGATTAGGTTTTGGATTTGTAGAAGTCGGAACGGTTACACCGTTAAAACAATATGGAAATCCTAAACCTAGAATATTTAGACTTGAAGATGATCAGGCTTTAATAAATAGGCTGGGATTTAATAATGATGGGATGGAAGCAATAAAGGCTAGAATTAAATCTGAAAAAAATATTGGTATATTGGGAGTTAATATTGGACCAAACAAAGAAACTAAAGATCAAAAAAATGATTTTTGTTTAGGGTTAAAAAACTTTTTTGATGTAGCAGATTATATTACTATAAATATTTCTTCACCAAACACCGAAGGTTTAAGAGACTTTCACGATCAAGAAAGACTTATAGAACTTATAACTTCTCTGAATAAAATAAAAAAAGATAAAGAAACAAATATTCCTTTATTGTTAAAAATATCACCGGATATAAATAATAATTACATTCCAGAAATTGCAGAAACCGCTATAAAAAGTAACGTTTCTGCAATTATACTAACAAACACAACAAATGGTAATAGAGCTAATTTGAAGAGCGAATTAAGAAAAGAAGAAGGAGGGCTTTCGGGTGATCCTTTGCACGAAATATCAAACAATATTATTAAGAAGTTTTATAAAGAATTAAAAAATAAAATTCCCATCATTGGAGTTGGAGGTGTTAATTCAGGAAAATCTGCTTATGAAAAAATCCTTGCAGGAGCATCACTCTTGCAGCTTTATACTGGATTTGTTTACAGAGGACCTTCCGCTGCAAAAGATATAAAAAAAGAATTAATTCAAATTTTAAAGACAGAAGGAATAAAAAATATAAAAGATGTTGTGGGAAAAGGTGTATAATTAACCAATCTTTTCAAACCAAGGAAAGTATTCTAATATAAAAAATCCAAGAATTTGCAAGCGATCAGTTAAAATAGCTATTCCCGTTAGCAATAAAATAGCCCCACCTATTTTATTTATGTTTGATAAATTTTTTCTAAAAGTTTTAGAAAATAAAAAAAATTTGTCAATTAAAACTCCAGATATAATAAAAGGTATAGCCAAACCTAAAGAGTAAAACGATAATAATAAAATACCTCTGTTAGCATTTTCTTCTAATGCAGCTAAAGTTATAATTGAGCCAAGAATAGGCCCTATGCAAGGCGTCCAACCGAAAGCAAAAGCCGCTCCAACAATTAAAGGAAAGGTCAAATTATCACTATATTGACTAGTAAAAATTCTTATATCTTTATTCATAAAATTAAAATTAATAAATCCTAATAGTTGAAGAGAAAATAATATTATAATGGAAGCGGCTATGATTCTAAAAATATTAGAATTAACTAAAAAAAATTTTCCAATAAGTGTAGCGGTAGACCCTAATGTTATAAAAACAAAAGAAAACCCTAAAGTAAAAAAAACTGTTTTAATAACTATTAAATTTCTTTTTTTTTCTTTTATTTTATCAAGTGATGTGCCTGAAATATAAGAAATATATCCAGGAATTAACGGTAAAACACAAGGTGATAAAAAACTAATTAGTCCAGCTAAAAAAGCTACAGTTAACGTTGCGTTCATTAATACATTGATGGCTGATTCATTTTCTCAGATCTCCATCTGCTTATAGTTCTTCTTAAAAAAGAAACAGCTACTCCGGCAACCAACGCCAAGAAAATAGAGGAAATTCCATAAACGATTGGGTAATTATTGGATAAATTAAAAATAGTATTTCCAAATTCACTTATTTCGACAACCTTATCAGTTGGGATTCTAAGACTTGGTGTCCCATTTCTGAAAAATGTATCGTATGCCATCAAAACTCCTACTGAAAGCATAAGCAAAGCTAGTAAAGTTTTTAATTCTGATCCTTGAAGTTTTTGTCCAATTTTTTGACCAGAGTGAACTCCTGCTATGGAACCTGTGATTAATATTAAAACAAGGACTAAATCAATTGTATTATACGTAAAGGCATGAGACACAACAACAAATCCGGTTACAAATATTGTAACGAACAAAGATGTGCCCGGCACTAATTTTGTTGGCATACCAATTAGATAGATCATAGCTGGCACCATTAAAAATGCTCCTCCTACACCCATGATTGCAGCAACAAAACCTACAACAATACCTAAGATAATTGGAACTAGGGCACTTTCATATAATTGAGATTTTTTAAATCGCATTCTAAAAGGAAGTCCATGTATCCAATAATGAGTGTGTAATTTTTTTTTAATTATTACTTTTTTTTTAATTCTATCAATTTCCATCAACCCATCTCTAAGCATAAAACTTCCTATGATAGCTAAAACATACATGTAAGCTAATGTTATAACTAAATCTATTTTATCTATTCCTTTAAAATATCCAAAAGTTAACATTCCCATAGCAGTTCCGATTAGACCACCTCCAATAATCATCCAGCCCATTTTTAAATCCATGGTTTTTTTAAACCAGTGGGTTAAAGTACCAGAGGTTGATGATGCTAAAATATTATTAGCTTCATTTGCGACCGCATAAATTGGAGGAATTCCCATGAAAATTAAAAAAGGAGTCATTAAAAAGCCACCCCCAACCCCGAACAATCCTGACAGGAACCCTATTACATAACTTACAAAAAGTATTAATATTACGTTTATTTGAACTTCAGCTATTGGTAAGTAAATTTCCATTTGAAAATCTTTAAATATAACTATTCCTCGATACTAAAGTTGTCAATATTTTAATATATTACCTTGATTCCATTTTCTACTGCATCTATATACAGCTAAGGAAATTTAATATGTCAAAGAAATGCGAACTAACAGGCAAGTCCCCCTTAAAAGGTCATAAAGTGAGCCATGCAAATAATAAGGCCAAAAGGAAATTTTTTCCCAACCTAAAAAAAGTGACTTTTAAAAGCGATATATTGAAAAGAAATATTAAACTAAATGTTAGTAATTCAGCATTAAGGACAGTGGATTATAAGGGTGGATTAGATTTTTACTTAAAAAGTGCCAGGTCATTCAAATTATCATCAAGAGCAAAAAAACTTAAAAATAAAATAATCGCTAAAGTTTAATTATTAATGATTAGGTTAGAAAACCGTTTTTTTTTTATTTTAGCTTTTTTAATGGGTTTGGTAGTTACACTATCAAACTACCTTGTTAAGTTTCCTGTAAGCCATTTTGGCCTTAGTGATTTATTAACATACGGAGCCTTTAGTTACCCAGTTGCATTTTTAATTACTGATTTATCCAATAGAAGATATGGTAAGGATGCTGCAAAAAAAATTGTATATTTAGGATTTGCACTTGGAATTCTTTTAACTCTTTATTTTTCAACTAATTATTCAGATTTGATTTCAATTAGAATCGCGATTGGATCTGGGACAGCATTTCTCATCGCTCAACTAATTGATGTCAATATCTTTGATCGTTTAAGAAAAAAAATTTGGTTTGCAGCACCTTTAGCTTCATCTTTAATAGGATCAAGCGTAGATACTTTTTTATTTTTTTCTATTTCTTTTTATGGAACGAATATAAATTGGATAACTTTATCTATTGGTGATTTATCAGTAAAAATAATTGTAGCATTAGTGATGTTAATACCTTTTAGGTTAGCAATTTCTTATATTAAAGAAGCTTCAGTTGTAAAAAAAAAAATTAATGTATAGTTTTGTTATCTTTTCCTGAAAAAAGTTTGGTTAATTGGTTAACCATTACATCTCCAAGTTCTTGAACGTCAGCTATTTTAATTGCTTTTTTATAATACCTAGTTACATCGTGACCTATACCGATAGCAAGAATTTCTATATTTGAATTTTCTTCTATCCATTTAACAGCTTGCTTTAGATGTTTTTCTAAATAGTCACCTGAATTTACAGACAAAGTTGAGTCGTCGACTGGCGCGCCATCTGATATAACCATTAGTATTTTTCTCTCCTCTTTTCTTGAAGAGATTCTTTTAAATGCCCAAAGCAAAGCTTCTCCATCAATATTTTCTTTTAATAAACCTTCTTTAAGCATTAAACCAAGATTTTTTTTTGACTGTCTCCAAGGCTTGTCTGCAGATTTATAAACAATGTGCCTTAAATCATTTAGTCTTCCAGGATTCGTTGGTTTGTTTTCTAAGTTCCATTGTTCTCTACTTTTTCCACCTTTCCAATTTTTTGTTGTAAAACCTAAAATTTCAACTTTGACAGAACACCTTTCTAAAGTTCGTGATAAAATATCAGCACATATTGCTGCAACAGAAATTGGCCTTCCTCTCATAGAACCAGAATTATCGATAAGAAGTGTAACTATAGTATCTTTAAATTCAGTTTCTTTTTCCATTTTATAAGATAGAGAATGAAATGGATCGGCAACTATTCTGGATAATTTTGAAGCATCAAGAATTCCTTCTTCCAAGTCAAATTCCCATGATCTATTTTGTTTTGCCAATAATTGTCGCTGGAGTTTATTAGCAAGTTTTGCTATTAAATTCTGTAAATTAGTGAGCTGCTGATCTAAATTTTTTCTTAGCCTAAAAATCTCTTCTTCGTTTTCTAAATCTTCAGCATTTTTTATTTCATCATATTTACTAGTAAAAATTTTATATTTTTCTTTCAGTAAATTTTTTTTATTTTTTTGAAATAAATTTGGATCACCCACAACTTCTTTTGTTTCTTTATCATCTGCATCTTTATTTTCGCTGAAAGATTCAAAGTTGGCATCAATAACATTTGCATCAGAATCGCTGGATTTATCCTGATCTTTTTGGGCTGAACTGTTTTCATCTTGATTTTCATCAGATGAAGACGCGTCTTCTTTTGAAGTTTCTTTTTTTTCCTCTTTCTCCTTTGAATCTGAATCTTCAAAGTCTAAATTATTGATTAAATCAGCTATTAATTGATTGAATTGGTTTTGATTTTCAACACAATTATCTAGCTCTTTAAGTTTTTTTTTAAGGTTTTTGTCAAATAAATTCTTCCAATGACTTAATACTTTTTTTGTAGCTTCATTTTGATTTATTTTGAAAAAATGACTTCTTAAATATAATTCAAATGCTTCTGTAATTGGGACGTCTGACTCAGTTCTAATTTCTTCAATTTTTCTGTTTTTAAACTTATTCTCGTAACACTGTGTTATATTATTCTTTACGCCTTTTAACTTATCTGAGCCAATTTTTTCATATCTTATTTTTTCAGCGATAGCATATAATGCTCTAGCCATTGATCCTGTTGGTTGGTTTTTATTATAAATTTTTTCGTCAGTATATTTTATTTTTAAAGCTTCGGAGTCAGCAAAAGCTCTTAAATAGGTAAAATCTTGTAGTTTTTTTAAATTTACAATTTCAGGAAGATTTAAAGAATTTTTTTTGGAGCTTAAGTCGTTTCCAAATTTAATTTCAAGATTATAATTTTCAGAAATAGCTTTAACAGCTGAAGAGACAGCAGATTTAAATCTTTCCTTTAAGAGTTCATGTTCATCCATTTGAAAGTTTTATATTTTAATATTAATTGATGATTCTGGTAAATCTTCACCAAAACATCTTTGATAATACTCTGCGATTATATTTTTTTCTAAATCATCGCACTTATTAAGAAAAGTTACTCTAAACGCATATCCTACATCTTTAAATATTTCAGAATTTTCTGCCCAATGTAAAACTGTTCGTGGACTCATTACTGTAGAAATGTCTCCGTTTACAAATCCTTTTCTAGTCAAGTCAGCAACTTTTATCATATTTGAAACAATTTCTTTGCCTTCTTTCGTATTTAAGCCTTTTGATTTCGCAAGAATAATTTCTAACTCTTTATCAAATTTTAGATAATTTAAAGTTGTAATAATATTCCATCTGTCTAGCTGTCCTTGATTTATTTGCTGTGTTCCTTGATAAAGTCCAGTTGTATCGCCCAATCCTATTGTGTTTGTAGTTGCAAACAATCTAAAGAAAGGATGCTGATGTAAAACTTTATTTTGATCCAATAAAGTAAAACTTCCTTCTTTTTCAAGAACTCTTTGAATTACAAACATTACGTCAGGTCTACCAGCATCATATTCATCAAATACTAATGCCATTGGATTTTGTATAGACCAAGGAAGTATACCCTCTCTAAATTCTGTAATTTGCTTATTATCCTTTATTACAATTGCATCCTTTCCAATTAAATCTATCCGACTTATATGACTATCCAAATTTACTCTTAAGCATGGCCAATTTAATCTGGCCGCAACTTGTTCTATGTGAGTTGATTTTCCAGTTCCATGATAACCTTGAATTAAAACACGCTTGTTGAATGCAAAACCTGAAATGATAGCTAAAGTTGTGTCTCTATCAAATTTATAGTTGGTATCAATTTCGGGAACATATTCATTTTTTTTTGAAAACCCATCAACTTTCATTTCTGTATCAATTCCGAAAATTTGTTTTACAGAAATTTTCATATCAGGAGTTAATTCTGCTAGTTGTGTCATAATTATTATTTTCCAATCATCATAAGTTTAAGATGGCTATATGCCAAAGTAATTATTTTCAACTTATCTTCAAACCTCTTGTTACCAGCGTTTCTATCAGGATGAAATTTTTTTACAAGAGTTTTAAACCGTTTTTTTACTACTGGCCAGCTGGAGTTTAATTCTAGACCCATAATTCTGTAAGCGTCTATATCTTTTGCGTTTAATTTTCTACCGTTTAAATTATTAATATTTTTTTCTTGTTTAAAAAAATTAAATTTATCATTTAAAGCATTTGTCCACAAAATACTAAAAAAATTATCCGAAGAACCAAATTTTTGCGTAGGTCGGTGCCAGGTGAGATCAGATTTTAAAAAATTTTCAATTTCATTTTGGTCCATTCCATCGAAATAGTTCCAATTTTTGTTAAATAATTTTATGTGTTCTTCGCACAACCATCTGTAGTTCTTACTATTATCTTTTTCTAATGGAGCTTTAAACTTTCCACTTTCTTTACAGCTTTCCCAATCGCAAATGTTTTCCATTGTTTATAGGTATTATATGTTCTAAGATTTTAGAAGTAAAATCATGAGTTTTTTTGACCAAATAAAAGAAAAAATAATTAAGTCAATTAATCCTAAAAATATAATATTAATTGATAATTCAAGTTTACACACTAAGCACAAATCTTTTGATTCAAACAAATATCATCTTAAAATTATAATAGAATCTGAAAAGTTAAAAAAAATGGATAAAATCACTGTTCACAGAAAAATCTTTTCTATTTTAAAAGACGAAATGCAAAGCAAAATTCATGCATTAGAAATAGAAATAAAGTAATTTTTTATAAAAAGTATGATTTTAAAAAACTCCTAATTTGATTTGCATGTATTGAGATTTTTTTTGGATCAGTAGTTTTTCCTATTTTTTTCAATAAAATTAAGTTAATTTTTTTATCTACATTTTTCTTATCTTTTTTCATAAAATAAACAATTTTATTAATCTCACTTTTTTTAAAGATTTTTTTAATATCCATAAGTAAATTTAATTTTAAATAATGTTTTTTTATCAAAAGTAGGTCTCTTTGTGATAATAGTTTTTTTTTATTTGATAAGTCGCTAGCAATTATCATTCCAAGAAGTACTGCTTCGCCATGATTTAGCTTTTTTGAAAAATTTTTTGCTCCTTCAAAACCATGTGCAAATGTATGACCAAAATTTAATATCATTCTTAAATTCTTTTCTTTTTCATCTTTTTGAATGATTTTACTTTTAATTTTACAACTTTTTTTAATTGCATTTATTAAAATATTATTATTTTGTTTATTTATTATTTTTTTTCCATTCTTCGATAACCAAAAGAAAAATTTTTTATCGAGTATTAATGAATGTTTTAATATTTCTCCGTAACCAGCAACCATTTCTCTTCCTGGTAAACTTTTTAGAATTGATATGTCGCTTAAAACAAAATCGGGTTGATAATAAGTTCCTATAAGATTTTTTCCTTGATTTGTATTAATTCCTGTTTTTCCACCTATGGAAGCATCAACTTGGGCCAATAAGGTTGTTGGAATATTTACAAATTTTAATCCTCTTTTAGTTAAATTAGAAATAAATGCAGATAAATCTCCAATAACTCCACCGCCAAATGCAATTACACAATCTGATCTATTAAAATTATTTTTTAAAAGTTTTTCAATAATTTTATTTGCAACGCTAATACTTTTAGTTTTTTCATTTGAGTGTAGCTTAAATATTTTTATGTCATATTTTTTTAATGATATAATTAATTTTTTTAATAATTTTCTTGTTAATTTATTATCACTTATAATGCATATTCTTTTTACATTAGGCAGATTTTTTTTTATAAGCATGCCAGTTTTTCTTAAAATATTGTTTCCAAAATAAATTGGGTATGACCTAGTTTTAGTTTGAATAATTAACTTATTGTTTTTCATATATATCTATAATTTTTTTAGAAATAATTTTTTTATTTATATTATTACAATTAATTCTATGTTGGGCTAACCTATAAATTTTCTTTCTTTGAGCATATAATTTCTTAATTTTTGATAGCGTATCTTCACCATCCAGCAAAGGTCTTTTATTATTCCATTTTACTCTTTTAGCTAAAGTTTTTAAATCTATATCCAACCATATTGATATTGATTCTCGTAAAATTGTTTCTCTCACATTTTTATTTAAAAATGCTCCACCACCTAATGCTATAACACATTTATTTTTTTTTAGTGATTCCAAAACCTCTTTTTCTTCTTGTTTTCTAAAAAAGATTTCACCTTTTTTTTTAAAAATTTCAGAGATTTTCATGGAAAATTTTTTTTCTATATTTAGGTCCGTATCTATAAATTTTAAATCTGTCCTTTTACATACAATTTTAGCCAATGTAGATTTGCCCACACCCATCATTCCCAATAAAATTAGGTTTTTTTTCACTGTTACCAGAAATTTTAAATTTGATTTTTCACAATTATGTCTTATTTTTCGAGTTTAAATATAATTTATAGATTATGCAACTTAGATTACAGCCAAGAAAAAATAGAAATTTTATTAGCAGAGGTTTAATTTTAAAAACAATTTTAATTGTTCTATTTTTCTTTATAGGAATATTTTTGCTTGATAAAATAGATTTTCCAACACCAACAAAACTTATCAAGCAAGAAATTAGCAATGATAAGCTCACTACACTTAAATAAATTATCACTCTTTGTAATTATTTTAATAATATTTTCTTTCAAACCAACACTTGGTGAGGATGAGCCTGCGGACATTTGGAAAAAGAAAGAAGATGAAAAAAAAGAACTAAACGAAAGCGATGATGCAAAAGATGTTACAATTGAAAGTCCCATAATTTCAGACGATATAAGTAAAATAATTATAAAAATAGATGAAGATAAAATTGTAGAAGATGGTCAGTCAGTAATTGGAATATTTGACCCTGAAGAAAATAATTTCAAATTAGATATGTGGTCACAAACTGATGGTGAAGATATAAAAAAAGTTTTAAAAAGAATAGATAAACTAAAACTTTCAAAACTTTCTGAAGATTTACTTTTTCAAATATTATTTACAAATTCTTACTCTCCAAAAAAAAATCTAAATTCAGAAGATTTTTTAAAAATAAAAATTGACTGGTTGATCAAAAAAAAAAGAGTTAAAGATTTAGAAACTTTATTAAAAAATAATCTGGAGGTTGGACACAATTCCAAAGCTATAAAATTTTTGATCAATGAATATATCTCTTCAGCAAATATTAAATCTGCTTGCGATAATATAAATTTTATAGATTCTCAAATTCAAAATAATTATTTAGAAAAATTTACAATTTATTGCTTAATAAACAGCGATCGAAAAGAAGAAGCCCAATTGGTTTATGATTTGCTATTAGAAAGAGGTTTTAAAGATAAATTTTTTCAAGATAAAATTAATTTTCTATTAGGTTTTAAAGAAACAACAACACAAAAAATTTTAGATGATAATCTTTTAAATTTTTATTTATCGCACGTAACTCATGATAACTTTGAATATGAGCCGAATGATAAAACTTCGAAATATATATGGAGATATCTTTCTTCTGCTAATTTAATTCAAATAGATAATTTTGAGGATGAGAATGTAATATCATCTTACGAACAAGCCGCAGCACAAAGCTCTTTTGAAAGTGATGAAATTTTTAAAATTTATCTTAAAATGAATTTTAATTTTAATCAATTATCGAATTCTAAAGAAATTTATAAAAATTTACCAAATTACAAAGCTAGAGCTTTGATTTATCAAAGTCTTTTGTTAAGCGATGATGTTGAAAAAAAGCTTAGTTTTGCTTTTTTACTAAAAGATTTATTTGTCAAAGATAAACTTTTAAATGTTTATAATACAGAATTATCAGAAATTTTGAAATCTATTGATCCAGATAAAATTCCAGACCAGTATGATGATTTAGTTAAAGATAATATAGATAAAAAACTAACAACCAAAGTTAAGTTTAATAATGATATTTTGCACAGATCTAAAGTAATAAAACATTTTTTAGATGGCGAAGAAGAGTTAAGCAGAACGGAAAAAGATTTTAAATCAGTTTATAAAAAAATAAAAAGAAACAAAAAATATTTTATTTCGATTAAAGACATAGTTGTTTTAGAATCTCTTGTTGCTGATGGCATTTCTTTGCCTACTGATTTAGATTATACTTCGCTTTCTGCCAAATTGACCGTACCAAGAAATTTACAAGACCTTGTAAGCCAAAACCAAATGGGTTTAGTAATGCTTAAAATTGTAGAAATAATAGGAGAAGATAATATTAAGGATTTAGACCCAGAGACTATATATTTTTTAAATAAAATATTAAATGAACTTAATTTAAAAAAAATAAGAAACAATATTTTGAGCGAAGCCTTACCAACTAGGGTTTAAATTCCTTTTTACAAAAACACAATTGCTTGACTATAATAATCTTATAATTTATTCATGTTTATATGGCTTTAAGAGAAATATTAACTGAACCAAATAGAGTTTTAAGGCAAAAATCATTGCCCGTAGAAAAAGTAGATGAAGATTTGCGTAAACTCATAGACGACATGTTAGAGACAATGTATGCCGCACCTGGTATCGGTTTGGCTGCTATACAAGTGGGTATTCCCAAAAGAGTTATAGTTCTTGATATAGCTCAAAAAGAAGGTCAAAAAAATCCGATGTGCTTTGTGAACCCTGAGATAAGTGAGAAATCAAAAAATAATTCAACTTATGAAGAAGGTTGTTTATCCGTACCCGGCCAATTCGCAGAGATAGATAGGCCAGATCAATGTTACGTAAAATATTTGGATTATAATGGAGAACCAAAAGAAATTAAAGCTACCGGAATGTTAGCAACTTGCATTCAGCACGAAATGGATCATTTAGAAGGTATTTTATTTATTGACTATTTATCAAAATTAAAAAAAACAATGATTATAAAAAAGCTTTCGAAACAAAAGAAAGCAATAGAAAGAATTGTAGTTTAATTTCACTAATAAATTAATGTCACTCAACATAGCCTTTATGGGAACTCCAGAGTTTTCCGTTCCCACATTAGACACATTGATAAAAAATAAATTTAATATCGTAAAAGTTTATACTCAACCACCTAAAAAATCTAAAAGAGGGCAAAAAATTAATCCATCACCAGTAGAAGAATATTGTAAGACAAATAAAATAAGTTTTAAAAATCCTTTAACTTTAAATTCTACCGAAGAATTTGAAAGTTTTAGAGATTTAAATATTAATTTAGCAGTAGTTGTTGCATACGGACAAATAATTCCAACAAATTATTTAAAAATAGTAAAATTTGGATTTATAAATGTCCATGCTTCTTTGTTACCTAGATGGAGAGGTGCCGCTCCAATTCAAAGAGCAATAATGAACGAAGATAAAAAAATAGGAATTAGCATTATGAAGATTGAAGAGAAATTAGATAGCGGACCTGTTTTAACTACAAAAGAATTTGAATTAGATCAAAATGCAACTCATGGTGACATTGAAAAAAAAATTTCTATAGAGGGTGCAAATTTATTAGTTCAGAATTTAAAAAGCATTGAAGCAGGAGAAGCAAATTTTACAAATCAAGATCATTCCCAAGCGACCTATGCAAAAAAAATAGATAAGCAAGAAACAAAAATTCACTGGAAAATAGATGCTAAAAAGGTGCTGGCGCATATACATGGTTTAAGTCCAAGTCCAGGAGCGTGGTTTGAATTTGAAGGTGAGAGATTTAAAATTTTAAGAGCTAAAATATTTTCAGAAAATGGAAAACCGGGTTATGTTCTTGATGAAAATTTAACTATAGGATGTGGATCAAATTCCATTCAAATTTTAGAACTCCAACGCCAAGGAAAAAGTAAACAAACTACCAAAGAATTTTTGTTAGGAAAGAAAATTAGCAAAGGATCAATTATAATTTAATGCAAAGATATAAGATTAAAATAGAATATGAAGGTACGCCATTTGTTGGATGGCAATTTCAAAAAAATGGTCAGTCAATACAAGAAGTTTTACAAAAAGCAATATTTAGATTTTCAAATGAAAATGTGACAGTTATAGGCGCTGGCAGAACAGATTCCGGAGTGCATGCTTTAGGACAAGTAGCGCACTTTGATTTAAAAAAAAAAATAAGGAAAACAAAAATTTTGCCAGCTATTAATCAAAATATTGGAAATAAACCGATTACTATTTTAAAAGTTAATAGAGTAAATAAAAAATTTCATGCAAGACATGATGCAAAAAGAAGAACATATCAATATTTCATTGTTAATAGACAATCGCCTTTGGCGCTCCAAAAAAATAAGGCTTGGCATATACGAAAAAAATTAGATTTATTATCCATGAAAAAAGGGGCTAAGTTGTTATTAGGAACCCATGATTTTTCAACTTTCAGATCTTCATCATGTGGAGCAAAAACACCAATAAAAACTATGGAAAAAATATTAATAAAAAAAAGTAAAGACAAAATTACTCTACAATTTACTTCTAGGTCTTTTTTACAACAACAGGTTAGATCAATGGTTGGATGTTTAAAATATTTAGGAGAATCAAAATGGGATTTAAAAGACTTTATAAAATCATTTAAATCAAAAAATCGAATTAAATGCGCTCCTCCCGCGCCTGCTTGCGGTCTGTACTTAACAAATATTGAATATTAGTTTTCCAATAAAGATTTAACGTGGTAATCAACACTTTCTTTAAGAGCATTTAAATCATAACCACCTTCTAAAATAGATACAACTTTTCCACCACAAAGCTTTTTAGCTAGCGTTAATATTCTGTTAGTTAGTGTGTAATAATCTTTAGATTCCAAATTAATTTGTGCTAGAGGATCATCTTTATGAGCATCGAATCCAGCAGATAGTAGAATAAATTCAGGTTTAAATGTTTTAAGTTTTTTAAAAATACTGTCATAAGCATTTAAAAATTCATGTGGTTGTGTGTCAGCGCTTAAAGGAACATTTAATACATTGTCCTTATTACCTTTTTCATTTGCAGCTCCAGAACCAGGATAATAAGGATATTGATGAGATGAAATGTATAAAACCTTTTCATTGTCATAGAAAATATCTTGAGTCCCGTTGCCATGATGAACATCGAAGTCAATAATTGCAACTTTTTTTAATTTATATTTTTCTAATAAATAATAAGCACCAACTGCCACATTATTATAGACACAAAATCCCATAGCTTTTTGCTTTTCTGCATGATGTCCAGGGGGTCTTACAGCGCAAAAAGCATTATTAAAATCTTTTTTCATCACACCATCAATGGCAGTTAAAATTGAACCTACAGCATCTTTTGTAGCATCTTTACTTCCAGGCGACACAATAGTATCTCCGTCTAAAAAATTTAAACCCTGCTTAGGAAAGGACTCAGTTACATTATTTAGATATTCTTTATCGTGGGTAAACTCTAAATATTTAAGATCAAATTTTGCTGGCTTTTTCCAAATTAAATTTTTTGATTTTGTTTTTTTTAAGTGATCTATAACTACAGTTACACGGTCTGCTCTTTCAGGATGTCCTTGTCCTGTATCATGCTGCATGTAAGTATCAGTCGTTATAATTCCTGTTTTCATTAAAAATAATTTTCTAAAATATTTACATATATTTTAGTCAATTTTTTAAGATCTGAAATAGGTACAGATTCATCAATTTTATGCATGCTTTTTCCGACCAAACCAAATTCTAAACAAGGTGCAATTTTTCTAATAAATCTTGCGTCAGATGTTCCACCCGTTGTAGATAATTTTGGTTTAATTTTAGTAACTTTTTTAATCGTATTTTGAATCATATAGGTTGTCTTATTTGGTTTAGTTAAAAAAGCTTCACCAGACACCTCATATTTTACATTAAATTTACACTTAGTTTTTTTAGTAATTGATTTAAATATGGAGTTTAATTTTCTTTTTAATGAACTGGATGAATGTTTTTTATTAAATCTAATATTAAACACAGCGCTAGCTGATCCTGGAATCACATTATCTGCATGATTATCTATATTAATTTTTGTTATTTCCAGATTTGATGGTTGAAAATTTTTGGTACCTTTGTCTAATTTTATTTCTTTTATTTTTTTTAAAATTTTAACTATTGTATTTGACGGGTTGTTTGCTCTATGAGGGTAAGCAACGTGGCCTTGCGTGCCATTTATCGTTAGCCGTCCAGTTATACTTCCTCTTCTTCCAATTTTGATCATTTCACCAAGTTTATTAGGATTAGTTGGCTCTCCAACTAAACAGAAATTAATTTTTTCTCTTTTTCTTTTTAAGTATTCAACTACCCTTTTTGTTCCATTAATTGCTATTCCTTCTTCGTCTCCAGTAATTAACAAGCTTATAGAACCATTAAATTTTTTATTTTTTGCTTTGAATTTACTTACTGCAGCCACAAAGCAAGCAATCGAAGCTTTCATGTCATTAGCTCCTCGACCAATTAATTTATTATTTTTAATAGCTGGTTTGAAAGGATTAACGCTCCAATCTTTTATATTTCCTGGAGGAACAACATCCGTATGCCCAGCATAGCAAAAGTTAGGAGATGATTTTCCTAACTTTGCGTATAGATTTTTAATATTTTTGAAATTTATTAATTGGCATTTAAAGCCAAGAGATCTTAAGTTTTTTGCTAAAATATTTATTGCTCCAGCATCTTTTGGTGTAACGCTGGGACGACGAATCAATTCTTTTGCTAATTTTAATTCACTGATTGGCATGAGTTTTTTAATCTCTCAATAAATCGTTAATTGAAGTTTTGCTTCTTGTTTTTTCGTCTACCTTTTTTACGATAACCACACAATACAAAGATGGACCATCAGGATTATTTTTGCTAGGCATAGTCCCTGGCACTACCACAGAATAGTTTGGTACTTTTCCATAATGTATTTCACCTGTTGCTCGATCAATAATTCGCGTTGATGCTCCTATATAAACTCCCATGGATAAAACCGATCCTTTTCCTACAATAACGCCTTCAGCTATTTCAGCTCTGGCTCCTATAAAGCAATTATCTTCAATGATGGTTGGGTTTGCTTGCATAGGTTCTAAAACTCCACCAATTCCAGCTCCACCTGATATATGACAATTTTTTCCAACTTGAGCGCAAGATCCTACGGATGCCCAGGTATCAATCATACTTCCTTGATCTACATAAGCTCCGATATTTACAAATGAAGGCATTAAGACAACATTCTTTGCAATAAATGCTCCTTTTCTTACGACACCATTCGGAACATATCTAAAACCTTCTTTAATAAATCTTTTTTCGTTCCATTTATGAGTTTTACCTTCTACTTTGTCGTACCAAGCAGCATAAGGACCTTTAGAAATTTTCATTTTATTAACTCTGAAACTTAATAAAATTGCTTTTTTAATCCACTGATTAACAATCCATTCGTCATTTTTATTTTCTGTAACTCTTATTTTACCCGAATCTAACAACTCTATAGTTTTACTAATAGCATTTAATATTTTTCTACTAGATTTAGAATTTACTTGGCTTTTATTATTCCAAGCTTCATTGATTATTTTTTCAAAAGAATTTGTATCCATTATGCAGCTTTAGCTAAGTTAATTTTTTTTAAAAATTCAGATAAATTATTTGTTTTATAATTTACAAATTCACTATCTGAAAATTTGCTTGCCCACGGCTCATCATTTTCTATCCAAACTGTTTTCATACCCATTTCATATGCTGGTTTTAAATTTCTTGCAATATCTTCAACTAATACACATAATTTTGGGTCAATTTTATGTTTTTTGACTAATTTTTTGTAAGGCTCTAACAAAGGTTTTGGAATAAATTCAGCATCTACTATGTCAAAAATATCGTCAAAAAGATGGTCTATACCTATTTGCTTAGATACATTTACTGCATGCTTTCTTGAGCCATTAGTAAATATAATTTTTTTACCATCAAGCTTTTCAATTTCTTTACCAAGCGCAGGATCTTTTTGAAGGAAATCAATATTTATGTCATGTACGAATTCTAAAAATTCATCTGGATCAATTTTGTGATTTTTTATCATACCATTTAGTGTTGTATTGTATTTATGAAAATAATTTTTCTGAACTTTTTTAGCTTCTTCTACGCTTATATTAAGTTTGTCCGAAATATATTTAGACATTCTTTTATCAACTTGTTCAAAAACTTTAGTTTTTCCAGAATATAAAGTGTTGTCCAAATCAAATATCCAATATTTGATAGAATTAAATGATTTCATTTTCTTATAAGTGTTCCAGCACCTTTATCAGAAAATAATTCAAACAAGATAGAGTGTGGTTTTCTGCCATCAAGAATAACAACTGCTCTTACCCCATTATTTATGGCGTCAATGCAAGTTTTAACTTTTGGTATCATGCCCCCATGAATTGTTTCGTTATTAACTAATTCTTTTGCTTCTGTAGTGTTTATTTCAGAAATTAATTTTTCATTGTTATCTAGAACACCATCAATATCTGTTAATAACATCAATCTTCTAGATTTGATGCTTCTTGCTACTGCACCGGCAGCTGTATCAGCATTAATATTGTAGGCAATTCCTTTTTCATCAAGACCCATCGGTACTATAACAGGAATAAAATCTTCTTTAATTATTTCTTTAAGAAGTTTTGCATCCACTCTTTTTGGTTTACCAACATAGCCTAATTCTTTATCTTCTTGCTCAACATAAATTATATTATTTTTTTTTATCGTTATAGATTTTGCTTTGCATGATTTTTTTTCAAGAGCATTAACAATTTCTTTATTAAATTCTGTCATAACACTTTCAACAATATTAATCATTTTTTCATCTGTAACCCTTAAGCCCATAACAAATTTACTTTTGATATTTTGCTCATCTAACTTTTTTTTGATTCCCAGTCCTCCGCCATGGACAAGTATAGGAGTCAAACCTAATTTTTTCAAAACTACTACATCTTCAATTAAATTATTTAAAAGAGACTGATCTAAAAGGACTTTGCCCCCACATTTTATTACTATTTTCTCTTTTGAATATTTTCTAATATATTTTTCTACTTCTTGGCTAGATGGCCCATCTTTTGGCCAAAGCTCTTTTATTTTGTTTTCTAAATTTTGGGCTGGTTGTTGCATTTTTTAAACAGTTTTTACTTTTGTTCCTCTCATAATTACCCATTGTTGTGCAATAGTTAATATGTTGTTCACTGTCCAATAGACCACCAGTCCCGAAGGAAAAGGAGCTAAAATAATTGTTAAAAACAAAGGAAAGAACATAAAAATCTTTGCTTGAATAGGATCTGGAGGAGTAGGATTTAATTTTTGCTGAACATACATGCTTAGACCCATTAATATTGGCCACGCCCCTATCATTAAGAAAGTTGGTGGATCCCAAGGAATTAAACCAAATAAATTAAAAATAGAAGTTGGGTCTCTTTCAGATAAATCTTTTATCCAACCAAAAAAAGGCTGATGCCTCATTTCTAAAGTAACATAAAGCATTTTATAAATTGCAAAAAAGAATGGGATTTGTATTAAAACGGGCAAACATCCAGAAATTGGATTTACTTTTTCTCTTTTATAAAGAGACATCATTTCTTGCTGCAATTTAACCTTATCGTCTTTATGTAACTCTTTAAGTCTAATCATTTCTGGTTGAAGTATTTTCATTTTTGCCATTGATTTAAAGGAATAATTTGCGAGTGGAAAAAATATTAATCTAACTAATGCAGTAATAATAACTATTGCAAAACCAAAGTTTCCGGTTAATTTGAAAAAATAATCGATCACAAAAAACAGAGGTTTTGTAAAGAAATAGAACCAGCCCCAATCTATCGCTAAATCAAATTTTTCTATTTTTAATTGTTCAGCATAACCATCAATAACAGCAACTTCTTTAGCTGCTACAAAAGCATTTATATTGTTAGTAATAGAATTGCCGGGATTAAGAATCTTTGGATTTTTTATTATATAATTGGCTCTGTATTTTTCATTTTTAGCTACAAACTCTGCTTTAAATTCATTTCCTTTTTCCGGAACTATTGCAGTTAGCCAATATTTATCCGTAATACCCAACCAACCTTTTGAGCTATTGATAGTAAACTTTTCTTTTTCAATATCATCATAATCTTCTTCTACAAGCTCTTCTCCAAACACTCCAAGAAAACCTTCGTGCAAAATGTATATTTGCATTCCCTCAGGCTTACCACCTCGAGTAATTTGTGCGTATGGGTAGAATTGAAAGGATTTATTTGAATTATTTTTTATACCTTGTGTAATTTTAAATAAAAACTTTTCATCTAGTTCAATTTTTTTTGTAAAAATTAAACCCTCACCATTATCCCACTCGATTGTAACAGGATTATTTGGCGTTAGAGTACTATTTCCTTTAACTTTCCAAATTGTATCACCTAGTGGTAATTTTATCTTTTCATTTCCACCTGATGCCCAACCCGTTTCAATAAAATATTCTTCTGGAGAATTTTTTGGATTTAAAAAAATTACTTTGTTTTCACTGTTTAAAGATTCTTTGTAATTTTTGAAAATAATATCATCTATAATTGCTCCTTGTAATGATATTGATCCTTTAATATTTTCGTTTTCAACTTTTATTCTTTTTGTATCACCCATCAATTCATCTCTTGTAATTTCGTTTACTAAATTTTTTTGACCTTCATCGATTGAAGGAGAAGAGGCATCTTCATTTTTTGTTATTTGCTTTTCTTCCGATGATTGTTCAACAATAGGAGCTTCAAAAAAAGTTCCCCAAAAAACTAATACTATTGTGGAAAGTATAACTGCCAACAAAACATTTCTTGTTTCCATTTATTTTTTCCTTTTTTTTAAATTTGGCACTGGATCAAATCCACTTCTTCCACCTAAAATTTTAATTGGGTGGCATCTTAAAATTCTTTTTGTACCTAAAATTAAACCTTTAAAGAAACCATTCAGTTTTAATGAATCTATAAAGTACTCTGAGCAAGTAGGAAGATATCTACAGTTTGATGGAAAATAAGGCGAAATAAAATATTTATAAAATTTAATAATTATAATTAAAGCATTGCTTAATAATTTCATAATTAATTACCTGTTTGTCTTATCTTTTTAAAAGTTTCATTTACTTCATTAAGAACATTCTCGAATTTATCTTTGTATACATTATTTTTTCCAAAAATTACATAAGTGTAGTTTAAGTCAATTAGCTGCTTTTTTTTCGAAATTTTTTGTACAGCATACTTTAGTTTTCGTTTTATTCTATTTCTAACTACAGCGTTCCCTATATTTTTTTTCATTACAAAACTTATATTTAGGCATTTGTTGAAATTTGTTAAATTTTTATCAAAATATATTGTAAAATATTTTGTATTAAGCCTTTTCTTTTTTAAAATTTTTAAAAAGTCTTTGTTGCGATTTAGGCTCTTAAATTTGATCATTTCGAAAACTTAATTTAAGCAGATATTCTTTTTCTTCCTTTTACTCTTCGTCTCGCAAGGGTTTTTCTGCCACCTTTAGTTTTCATTCTGGACCTAAACCCGTGTCTTCTTTTTCTTACAATTCGGCTTGGTTGGTATGTTCTTTTCATAAAATTTATTTAGTTCTTCTTAAAATTTTTTGATAGTTATAGGTAATAAGTACATATAAGTACAGTTAAAAATTGATTTATGAATTTAAACTCTTTGAAATTTAAACTTATTTTGGGAATAACTTATTTAGCTATACTTTCAATTGGTTTGTATTTTTTATTTACTGCGATCGATATAAAAGATTTAATGAGTTATGAATTTATAAGATCAAATAAAGATATTATTCTAGAGTACAAAAGTGAAAATTTTTTATTTCTGTCTGTTGTCTTTTTTATTTTTAGTATAATTTGGGTTCTTCTATTAGGATTTGCAGTGCCCCTGTTAGTATTTTCAGGTTTTGTTTTTGGTAAATGGTGGGGAATACTAATAGTACTGACGGCAACAACAATTGGTGCAGCTTTCTTATATATGCTGGTAGGTTTTTTCTTTCGAGATTCCGTTAAGGAAAAATTAGCTCCTAAATTTTCTAAGTTGAAAGAATTTTTTATTAAAAATGATATTCTTTATTTTACGAGTTTTAGATTTGTAGGCGGAGGAGGAGCGCCTTATGCTGTTCAAAATGTTCTTCCAATTTTATTTGATATGCCATTAAAAAATTATATTATTGCTACTTTCATTGGTAGCATGCCCTCGATGTTTGTAACTGTTGCTTTAGGAAGTGGAATAGAAAAAGTTATAGATGACAATGTGGAATTAAGCATTTATACCATTTTGTTTTCACCTGAAATATATATTCCAATAATTGCTTTTTTTACAATTTTAATTATTGCATTTATAATTAAAAAGTTTTACTTGAAACAATAATCTATTATGAAACATATACATTTAGATAAAATAAAAAGTTTAGAATCTGCTCCTAGAAAAGTTAATATTTTTTCTGAAAAAGAAATAAAAATGATACAGGAGCTCTATCATAGTTTGCCGGAAAGAACATTTAATAAAAAACAAAATGTTAAAAAAAAAGCATGGGTACAAAATTACAATAAAGAATTAGATAAAATTTACTTTAATAAACTTAAAGATGTATTAGGAGAGTATAAAATGGATTCTTTAAAGTCAGAAAATGGTGAAGATTATTATGGACTTTTCCATGAAAGTTTTTCTCCTCTACCATTGCATGTAGATTCTGGATTTGATGAAAATGCAATAATTTATAAACAAGTGATCACACCTTTGAGTCCAATTGGAGATACTATTTTTTTCAAAAAAAGATGGTACGGAAGATCAACAACTTTTACTATTGATAAAAATGAATTAGAGTTTAAACCAAAACCTGGTCAAAATGATAGATCTTCCGCACATTTAGGAGACACGGAATTTGATAAAGAAACACATCAAAAATATTTAAAACATATAGATATTAATAATCTCAAGGGACTTGAAATTGAAATGATATATAATTGGAAAGTTGGAGACACTCTTATTGTTGATAGAACTCATATTCACTGTGCTTCTTCGAGGATTAATCATAAAAAATTAGGACTAACGACTTTTACTAAAAAATGATTAAGTTTGTGTTTTCAAAAATAATAATTGTTATTTCAAAAGTTCTTACCGTATTAAGATTGCGCGCCAGAACAGTGAACCAGTTAAATAAATTACGTTCCGAGTCTCATAAAATTGATGACTACAGAGGTAATATTTCTCAACTTATGGGAAATGAGAAACTAGTAGCATTAGATGTTGGTGCCCAGGGTGGTTTTTTTAATGCTAATATTTTTTCAAAAAATTATAACGATTTTTTTGATCCAATAGTAGTTGAACCGATTCCAGGCGAAGCAAAAAAGCTAGAGGAGCACAATTATAAGGTAATTCCAAATGCACTTTGGAGTACAAATTGCAAAAAAAAATTGTATATCTTAGGAAAACGTCCGGGTAGCTCTTCAATGTATAAACCTAATAAAAATGCATTCAATCTATATGGCTTTAAAAAAAAGGACTTTCAACTATTTGATGTTACTGAAGAAATTGAAGTTGATTGTACAACGATTACAGAAAGTTTAAAAAAATTTAAAATAAAAAATCTTGATTTTTTAAAAATTGATACGCAGGGATCAGAATTTGAAATTTTAAAAGGTCTAGGAGAATATTTGCCATTAGTAATGAAAATAGAGGCACAAATCATTCCAATGTATGAAGGAGTTCCAAATTGGAGTGAGTTAATAAATTATTTATATAGCATCAACTATATTACTTGTGAATGGATAGAAATAGGAAAACATTTAACTCGTACGCCAGCTGAAATGGATATGATATTTATACCTAACTATTTAACCGAAAGTGGGAAAAAAATAATTTTATCTAGAGAAAAAGAATTTATTAGTTTAATGGTAATTTTTGGTCAAATTAAGCTATTGCAAGCTATCTCCGAAACATTAAACTTTTCTAAAAATGCAGAATTACAAAAATTAAAAGATAAATTTTTCTATTAATGAAAATTTTTATTTTAATTGTTTAAATAGCTTTAGTGTGTTACTTTTTTCTCTTTTTTAAATAGGAAAGAAATGGCAAAGGTTTTATTAGTTAATCCACCTTTTTATAGATTGCTAGGATCTCATTATAATGCAAATTCATTGGGTATTGCTTATATAGCATCATATCTAAATAAACGTGGACATGATGCTTGGCTTTATAATGCAGACTATGTAAGCGATAAAAATTACGGAAACCTAAAAAAATTATTTCAAAATTTTACAAATTACAAAAATTATTTTAAAGATTTGGATAACCCTTTATGGCATGAAGTAAAAGATAAGATCTTACAGTTTAAGCCAGATTGGGTTGGATACACATCGTACACAGCAAACATAAGTGCAATTAAAATTATTTCAGATAAAGTGCGTGAAGCGAACCCTCATATCAAACAAGTTATTGGAGGAGTCCACGCAACCCTCGATAAAAAAATTTTAAACACATTAACTAGTATTGATTATAGTATTCAGAGAGAAGGAGAAGAAGCAATGACAGCTCTGGTAGAGAACAAGGATCCAAAAATTATTCCAGGTGTAATTTCAAGAGGAAAAGAATCTTTAATAGATAATGGAATAGCGCCCGTAATAAAAGATATTGATAATCTTCCAATGCCGGAGAGAAATAAATTTTGGGGAATTTCAAAGGATGAAAGAAAAAATGTAGACGTTTCTTATATTAATACTATTAGAGGCTGTCCATATAAGTGCACATATTGCGCGTCTCCTTTTCATTGGGATAGAAAGACGACAAGACTAAGATCTCCTGAATCTGTTATAGAGGAAATGAAACTTTTAAAAGAAAAATACTGGGAGGCAACAAAATACGACTATAGCGCGTCTGCCAATATATCTGAAAAAGATTCATTAAAAATTGAAGATAATACCATAGTATATTTTGTGGATGATGTTTTTACTGTTCATAAAAAACGTGTAAAAAAACTTTTAAGAATGATGATTGACCAAAAACTTGGCATGAAATGGAAATGCGAAGCTAGAGCGGATCACTTAGACGACGAAATATGCGAGCTAATGGTCGAAGCTGGATGTGAGAGGGTTAAAATAGGGTTTGAATCTGGAAGTAATAGAATTTTATCTCAAGTTAAAAAACTTGAAACTAGAGAAGAAATGTTAAAAGGAGCGGCCATGTTAAAAAAAGCCGGTGTTCCATTCTCTGGTTATTTTATGGCAGGATTTCCTGGCGAGACAGATGATGACGTTAAACAAACAATTGATTTTGCTAAAGAAGTGGAGGCTGACTACTATTCTTTATCTGTTTTAGCCCCTTACTATGGAACAGAATTATATGATCAATTAATGGCTAATGGCCATGCTCTAGACCAACAACCATGGGAATATTTTTTTCATCAGTCTCCAAAGCTTATGGTAAATAATAAAATTTCTACAAAAGTACTTCAAGATTTTTTGGCACTTAATGATTTAAATAAAAAGAGTCAAAAAAAACGAGGTTACATTTAATAATTTGGATTTTATTATTAATGAGAAAGAAAATACCGCTTTTGCGCTTACCTTATACAAAAAACGAAAGATCATATATTTCCAGGGGATTGCAAGAAATTTTGAACAGTGGTTTTCTTACAATGTCAAAAAAAGTTACTCATTTTGAGGAGCTTTTTGCAAAATTTATAGGTACTAAATTTGCAGTAGCAGTAAACAGTGGAACAAGCGCTTTAGAAATTCCTCTTAGGGCATTAGGAGTTAAGGGAAAATCAATTATCATTCCAACCAACACTTTTATGGCTACCCCGCTAGCAGCACTGCATGCTGGAGCAAAAGTAGTATTTGCGGATATTTCTAGTGAAACTTTATCAATTGATCCCAAAGAAATTGAAAAAAGAATTACTAATAATACAGTCGGAGTAATTCCTGTTCACATAGGAGGAATCATATCACCCCAGTGGAGAGAAATAGAAAAGATATGCAAGTCAAATAATTTATTTATACTAGAAGACGCAGCTCATGCACATGGCTCAGAAATTAATAATAAAAAAGCAGGAACTTTAGGTATCGCTGCATCATTTTCGTTTTACCCTACCAAAATATTAAATACTGGCGAAGGTGGAATGATAACTACAAATGATAAATCTCTTTATAAAAAATTTATAACGTTAAGAGATCACGGAAAAGAAAATCCTAAAAAAAATATACATACAGATTTAGGTTACAATTGGAGGATGGCAGAAATAACTGCTTTATTTGGTATACAACAAGTAAAAAAAGTTAATAAAATTTTATATGAAAGAAAAAAACAAGCAGATCTTTATAATAAAATATTAATCAATACTCCAAACTTAAAATTACAAGAAGTTCCTAAACAGCTTAAAAGCTCATATTATAAATATATAGTGTTTGTTAATAAATCAATCAGAGATAAAATTAAGACAAAAATGCTAAAAAATTTTGGAATTACTTTACCAGGCGAAGTATATAATACACTTTGCCATTCTCAGCCTGTACTTAAAAAAAATAAAAATTTATTAATTAAAAAAGGAGACCAAAGTTTTAAAAATGCAAAAAAAATATCCTCTGAGCAATTATGTTTACCATTATATCCTGGATTAAAAGATGTTGAAATAAAATATGTAGCTCATTGTCTAAAAAAATTGTTAAACGATTTTGCGTAATATTAAATGTCTAAAAATATTTTAGTAACTGGTGGATGTGGTTTTATTGGAAGCCATATTGTAGATTGTTTGGTAAAAAAAAAATTTAATGTAACTATTTTAGATTTAATTTTACCCAAAAGAAAAGATGTTAAATTTATTAAAGGCAGCATTTTAAATAAGCCTTTAGTAGACAAATCATTAAAAAATATTGATTTTGTTTTTCATTTAGCTGCTGTGTCGGATGTAAATAAAGTAAAAAATATCCCTTCCAAAACAATAGAAACAAATATTATAGGCACGACCAATCTTCTTGAAGCAGCAAGAAAAAAAAAAATAAAAAAGTTTATTTTTGCAAGTAGCTATTACTCTTATGGAGATGCTGGGAATTTATATACGACTTCTAAAACAGCTTCAGAGTTAGTAATAAAAAACTATAATTTACTATTTGGAATTGAATATACGATTATTAGATACAGCACTGCTTATGGACCAAGAAACAGAAATGTTGATGCAATTTCTATCTTTGTTGATAGAGCTTTAAAAAATTTAAATTTAATTATATTAGGAGACGGCAATCAAAAACGTAATTATGTGCACGTTGAGGATCTAGCGAAGGGTTCCATGATTGCTTTAAATAAAAAATCAAAAAACAAAACTCTTACGTTAACTTCAAAAAAAAGCATAAAAATTATTAGTTTAGCTAAAATTATTCTTAATCTTGCCAAATCTAAATCAAAAATTATTTTTAATAAAAAAAGAAAACGTTTTGATGATTTTACTTCTAGTGATAAATATTTTATAAAAAAAAAGGATCTATTTGGTTGGAAACCTAAATATAATTTAAAAACAGGATTGAAACAGTATATTAAAATGTTCTCGTGAAATTAGAATTATCAAGTATTAGGTTTTAGTTAAGCAAGAAATTGCCATATTGTTCAAGTAACTTGACAATGCAGTAAATAACAAAGTAAAAGCTAATATCAAAGATGGTAGATTTATGGGCATACATTACGATTACAAATCAAAACGTGGCGAGAGAGCAATGTTAAAGGAAGCCAAAAGAAAAGCAAGGTTGGCTGCTCGTAGAGCAAAAAGATTAATGTCTCCAGGTTCAGAAACAACCGAAAAAGAAGAAATTAAGACACACGATATTAAAAAGACAATAACATTGGATGATCTTACAAACCCAAGTCAAAAATAAAATGGATGAAAGTAAATTCAAAAAAAGATTTAAGACGACAAAAAATCGAAAGACTATTAAAAAGCAATCTTAAAAAAAGAAAAATTTTTCAAAACAAATTAAAAAAAAAAATAAATGAGCGTTTTATCAGACCGTTGGATTAAAAAAATGGCTATTGAAAAAGAAATGATCAAGCCATTTGTTTCTGAACAAAAGCAAGATAAGGTAATTTCTTACGGATTGTCCTCATTCGGTTATGACGCAAGAGTCTCTAATGAATTTAAAATTTTTACCGATGTTGATTCAGCTATAGTTGATCCAAAAAATTTTAAAAGCAATAGTTTTGTTTCAAGAAAAGTTGATGAGTGCATTATACCTCCAAACTCTTTCGTTCTTGCTAGCACAGTAGAATATTTTAAAATACCAAAAGATGTTCTGGTTATATGTTTGGGCAAGTCAACATATGCTCGGTGTGGAATAATTGTTAATGTTACTCCATTAGAACCAGGCTGGGAAGGTCATGTTACGCTTGAGTTTTCAAATACGACACCATTACCTGCTAAAATTTATGCTAACGAAGGAGCAGCTCAATTTATTTTTTTAAAGGGTAATGAGGAACCATCCATAACATACGATAAAAGAAATGGAAGATATATGAAACAATCTGGCGTTACTTTACCAAAAGTATAATTTTAAAATTAATGCAAAAATTGGAAGTTATAGGTGGTAAAAAAATATCAGGAACTATTGTAATTTCTGGTTCTAAAAATGCAACTTTACCAATATTAGCGTCAACAATTTTAACAAATAAGAAAATTACAATTAATAATATACCAGTAGTAAGAGATGTGGAAACTATGGCAGAACTTTTAAAAACCATAGGTTCTAATGTAAAATTTGATAGAAAGAAAAAAAAAATAGAAATTTATAATAAAAAACCTTTAAAAACTTTTGCTCCTTATTATCTTTTAAAAACTATGCGTGCAGGGGTTTTAGTTTTAGGAGCTTTACTAGCAAAATATAGAATCGCCAAAGTATCCTTGCCAGGAGGATGCGCTATCGGCTCAAGACCAATCGATCTTCATTTGGATGCCTTAAAAAAAATGGGAGCAAAAATTAAGATAAAAGACGGCTACGTACATGCTTCAGCGACAAAAGGCTTGAGAGGTTCTAATATAAAATTTTCAAAAATATCTGTAGGAGCAACTGAAAATATTTTGATTGCAGCATGTTTTGCTTCAGGCGAAAGCAAACTAAGAAATTGCGCTATAGAACCCGAGGTTGAAGATTTAATAATTTTTTTAAAAAAAATTGGTTGCAAAATTAAAAGAATTGGCAAACGCAGTTTAAATGTTTTAGGAACTAATAAATTAAAATCTACAACTCATAAAGTTATTTTTGATAGAATAGAAGCGGGGACTTATATTATTGCTGCAGCATTAACAAAAGGGCACTTAAAAATTAAAAATATTAATCCCAAAATTATTTTAACAGAAATAAAATTACTAAACAAAATGGGAGTTAAAATAACCAAAAAAAAAGATCATATAATTGTGAATCGCACAGAAAGTCTCAAAAATATAAATATAGTAACCAAACCATATCCAGGATTTCCTACAGATTTGCAGGCTCAAATAATGATTTTAATGACAAAAGCTGATGGCATTTCAACAATTCAAGAAAATATTTTTGAAAATCGTTTTATGCATGTTTCTGAATTAAGGAGAATGGGTGCTAAAATTGAAATTAAGGGCAATAAAGCAAAGGTTTTTGGAAAAAGTAAATTAAATGGAGCAGAATTAATGGCAACAGATTTAAGAGCATCAGTATGTTTAGTTCTAGCGGGGCTTATTCCTTCGAGCAAAACAATTATAAATAGAATCTATCACTTAGATAGAGGATATGAAAAAATTGAAAAAAAATTATTAAAGTGTGGAGCGCAAATAAGAAGATTGCGATGAACCTTGACGTAACAAATAATCTTAAATTAATGGCAAGAAACAAAGAAGATCTTAAAGTCATGTCGGCTTATTGTCAGGATAGCTTAGTTTTTATAAAAGATATGGTTTTTTTAAAAAAAAATAAAAATTTTATAATGATGGTAAATAGATTTATGTGGGAAGACGCAGAGAAAGGAGCATTTAGACAAAGCAAAAGAATAAGATGTGCAATAAAATTTGATGAAGTTTTAAAAGTTAAATCAAAAAAAATTAATCAAAAAAATAAAAATAGAGTATTAGAGTTTTTGGCAATTAAATGTAATGAAATCCCAAATAATAATTATGAAATAAAAATTCTTTTTGCAGGTGAAAGCGCAATTACTTTAGTTACAGAGTTTATAGAAGTTATTATGCATGATTTGGGACAGGCTTGGAATGTAAAGCATTTTCCTAAACATAAAATTTGAATGTTGATTTATTTAATAATATTAATTAAAACTACAAAGGGAGATATAATTGGCTAAACAAGATTTTTTAGAATTTAAAGGTGAAGTTAAAGAGTTATTGCCCAATGCGATGTTTAGGGTAAAGCTAGAAAATAATCATGAAGTTTTAGCACATACAGCTGGAAAACTAAAAAAAAATAGAATAAGAATATTGACCGGAGATAGTGTTTTGGTTGAAGTTACTCCCTATGATCTAACAAAAGGTAGAATAATTTATAGGTTTTAATTTGGCCAGGTAGCTCAGTTGGTAGAGCAGAGCCCTGAAAAGGCTTGTGTCGGCGGTTCGATTCCGTCCCTGGCCACCACGATTTTACGCCTCGAAAGTTATATTTGAACTTGACATATCTCACTTAAATCTATTAAAGGGTTTTTTGTTGTAGATTTTCTACAATTAATTATAAACAAACAAGGAACGAGTACATGAGTCTTAAAGGTAAAGTAAAGTGGTTCAATGGAAAAAAAGGTTATGGTTTCATTGAGCGTGAAGATAAAGAAAAAGATGTTTTTGTTCATCATACAGCAGTTAGAG
>CACLKK010000008.1 GCA_902607525.1 uncultured Pelagibacteraceae bacterium
ACAAAAAATGAGAGGAATATAAATGTTTGGATTTGAAAAATTAAGTCAAGTTTGGTCGACTGATATGGCTATAGATTTGGGTACAGCAAACACATTAGTGTTTGTTAAAGGACAAGGAATTGTTCTTAATGAACCATCAGTTGTTGCAATAATTGAAGATAAAGGAAAAAAATCAGTGTTAGCAGTTGGAGATGAGGCGAAGACTATGTTGGGAAGAACTCCAGGAAATATATCTGCAGTTAGACCTCTAAGAGATGGAGTAATTGCTGATTTCGTAGTAACAGAAGAGATGATAAAACACTTTATTAAAAAAGTTCATAAAAGAAAAGCTTTTGCTAATCCAAGAATATTAATATGTGTACCAACAGGCTCAACTCCTGTTGAAAGAAAAGCTATTCAAGATTCTGCATTAGCTGCCGGAGCTAGAAAAGTTAATTTAATCGAGGAACCAATAGCGGCTGCTATTGGGGCAGGCCTTCCCATTTCAGATGCAACAGGGTCTATGGTAGTTGATATTGGAGGAGGAACAACAGAAATTGCTGTTATGTCTTTAGGAGGAGTAGTTTACGCAAACTCTTTAAGGGTAGCCGGCGATGCTATGGATGCCGCTATCATAAGTTATATGAGAAAAACATTTAATTTATTAGTTGGAGAAGCAAGTGCAGAAAAAATTAAAAAAGAAATAGGTACAGCCCTACCAACAAGTGGAAATACTTACCTTATGAAGGGAAGAGATATAAGATCCGGAACACCAAAAGAGATTTCATTGAAAGAAGACGATACGGCTGAAGCTTTAAAACCAGTATTAAATCAAATACTAGGAGGAATTAAAGATGCGTTGGAAAAAACACCACCAGAATTATCAGCGGATTTAGTAGATATGGGCTTGGTTCTGACGGGCGGTGGAGCACTTTTAAAAAATATAGATAAACTTATTTCAAAAGAAACAGGACTTCCTGTTATAATTGCTGAAGATCCTCTGTCCTGCGTTGCTATTGGAACAGGAAAAGCTTTAGATCAAGAGGAAACCTTCTCAGCCATGTTAGTATCTTAATTAAGGTTTATATTGTGAATTATGGATACAAGTCGTGATGATGTTGGCATATCAATTCGTTCTGCTTTTTTAAGAAAAGGAACTCAACAAAGATTTTCTTTATTTGCATTAACAGTACTATCAGTATTACTTATTTTTCTTGAGACTATCGAAACAAAGCCGCTTGATAGAATAAGAGCATTTATTAAAGATACAATTTTCAGAGGGTCGCTGGTGGCCTCGTACCCAACAAAAACCGTTTCAAGTGCATATGGTTTTTTTGAAAGGCACATAAATCTTTATAGTGAGTATAATGAATTAATAGAAGAAAATAATAAATTAAAAAACAATATTTCTAAATCTGATTTTCTTGAATTAGAAAATTCACAACTAAGAAAATTGATAGAAGAGCAAGTTTCTTCACCGACAAACCTTGTAAGCTCAAGGGTTATGCTGGATAAACAAAGCCCATATCTTAATTCATTTGTTATTAATATTGGGAGCAATAAAAATATAAAAAATGGAATGACCGTTTTGAGTGGAAAATATTTTATTGGAAGAATAGTTGATGTAAATTATTTTTCATCTCGAGTATTACTCGTTTCTGATCTTAACAGTAAAATTCCAATTATAACAGAACCTTCAGGAAGTCATGCTATTTTAAGTGGACATGGCAAGAATGAACCAACTTTAGAATATCTACCAGAAAATCATGATATTCAAAATGGTGATAAAATTTACACATCTGGAAAAGAGGGTATTTTTAATCCTGGCACTCCCATAGGAGAAGCTAAAGTTGAAAAAGATCAAGTGACTGTTTCGCTATTTTCTAATTTAGATCAAATTACCTTTGTAAATATTGTTTTAGGAGAAAAAGAGAAGAAAAATTAAATTTATGGCTTTTCATATTAAAGATTTTAAAACTAAGTTTTTTGAATTATTACCACTTTTATTGCTTTTTTTTATTTCTCTAAATGGCAGTTCTATAATTAACATAAAATTTTTTTCAGTAAATATTCATTATATACTTGTCTATTACTGGGTTTTAAGACATCCGCGAAGCTTAGGATATGGATTCATATTTTTATCAGGAATTATCAGCGATGTTGTTTTAGGATTTCCGCTGGGAATAAACGCTCTGTCATTGTTATTTGTGGCTGGAGTAGCAGCATATGTTAGGGTTGTAACTGTAAGAATAACATTAATAAATGATTGGATAAGCTTTGTCCCAGCATTATTATTTGCAAATATTGTTTATTTTATCTCTTTATATCTTTCAGATTATTCTGTTGATTATTTTTACTTATTAAAAAATTCAGCATTTACATTAATTTTTTATCCAGTTTTGTGGGGTATTTTTTCTTTAATTATAAATTTTTCGAAGTCTTAATTTTATGCGTAGTTTTTCAGAAACATTTCAAAACAAATCTAAATTAATTTCTAGGAGAATGTTTATCCTAACATCAATCAAAATTGGAGTTTTTGTTAGCATTATTTCTAGACTTTTTTACTTACAAATTTCTGAAAATATTAAATACAGATCTTTGTCAGATAAAAATCGTTTTAGAGAATGGAAAATGGTTCCAGAAAGAGGAATTATAGAAGATTATTATGGTAATAAAATTGCAGATAATATTCAAACATTTCAGTTACATATGGTTCCAGAAGATGTTCCTAATATGGAGGAGTTATTTTTTAGATTAGCAAGAATAATTAATTTTACTGAAACAAGAAAAAGAATAATAATAAAAAGATTAAAAAAACGTAAGCGTTGGGAACCTATTGTTATTTCAGACAATTTAACCTGGGAAGAATTTTCTAAAGTAAATCTTTTTTTACATGAAATACAAGGAATAAAACCCGTCGTTGCTTTATCTAGAAAATATTCTGAAGACGGATCTACCTCACATTTAGTCGGATATGTTTCTGAAACAAGTATAAAGGACTTAGAAAATAATGAATATTTAGAAGAAGTAAATGTTCCTGGTTTAAAGATAGGAAAAAACGGTTTGGAAAAATTATTAAATCCTAAAATTATTGGCAAACCTGGAATTCAAAGATTCGAAGTAAATGCTTATGGAAAGAGGATTAAAGAGCTAGCATTAGTTAAAGGAATTGAAGGTCAAAATTTTAGAACAACTATAGACAAGGAAATTCAAAAATTTTCACTTGAATTAATGAAAGAAAAAAGCGGATCAGTTTGTGTTATGGATATATATACAGGCGATATAATTTCTTTGGTATCCAGCCCAACCTTTGATCCAAATAAGTTTGTACATGGAATAAGCCAAAAAGATTGGGACATTTTAATTAAAGATAAGAAAAAACCATTAATTAATAAACCGATGGCAGGACTTTATCCGCCTGGATCTACTATTAAACCTATTGTGGCTCTATCGGCTTTAGAAAACGATGTAATTAACCCTAAAAAAATTATTGAATGTAAAGGGAGCATAGAGTTTTACGGTCAAACATATCATTGTTGGAAAGAAAAAGGTCATGGATTTATGAGTCTAAGGAGTGCGATCAAGCAATCATGTGATGTTTATTTTTATGAAGTCGCACGAAGATTAGGAGTAGATAGACTTTCAGTTACAGCAAAAGATTTTGGATTAGGGAAAAAAGTTTTAAATTCATTTTATGAAGAGAAAGCTGGCGTTGTTCCAGATACAAAATGGAAATTAAAAAATATTGGGAAAGGATGGGTTCTTGGAGAAACTTTAATTTCAGGAATCGGCCAAGGTTATTTTCAAAGTACACCTTTACAGTTATGTTTAATGATGGCACAGCTTGCTAATGGAGGATATGAAATTAAATCAAGAATAATTGATGATAAGCATGCATTGCAACCAGTCATCAATGCGTGGCGTGAAGAATTTACAAATAGAAACAGAGGCATAAATATAGATTCTCCTAATTTAAAAAAACTATATAGGAATCCAGAAAATATTAAATTTGTACTTGATGCTTTATATGGCGCTACCAATGAACCGATGGGAACGTCTTATAGATCTAGGCTAACAAAAGAATATCTGTATGCAGGAAAAACTGGAACGTCTCAAATAAGAAGAATTACCGCAGAAGAGAGAGAACAAAAACTAAAACAAAAAGATTTACCTTACGAAAGACGAGATCATGCACTATTTATAGCTTTTGCTCCTTATAAAAATCCAAGATATTCGATTAGTGTTGTTGTTGAGCACGGTGGCGCTGGAAGCTCAGGAGCTGCCCCTATTGCTAAAAAGGTAATAAAAAAACTTCTTCAAAGACATGAGTTGAGAAAAAAATTTCAATTAGATTTATTTCAAGAGGCTTAAAATGATACAAAACTATTTTCAAAAGAGTAATCAAAGTTTTAAAGAAAAATTTTTTGCTTTGGATTTTATGCTAATTTTTCTAATTTTGTTATTAGGAATAATAAGTCTTTTTGCAATGTATTCTTCAGAAAGAGGAAATTTCTCATATCATACTCAAAGTCATTTATATCGTTTCAGTGTATTTTTTTTACTTTTTATTGTAATTTCTTTTTTTAAAATTCAATTTTGGTACAAGTCAGCCTATCTATTTTATTTTTCAGTACTGGTTTTATTATTTGCTGTTGACTGGTTTGGTATTATAGCATCAGGATCAAAACGTTGGATAAGTTTATTTTTTATAAATCTTCAACCCTCAGAGCTAATGAAAGTTTCTTTAATTGTTTTTTTAGCGAGGTATTATAATAAAATTCCATCACAAAATGTTCATAATATAAAATATATAATAATACCTTTTCTAAGCTTTATGATCCCAGTTTTTCTAGTGGTATCTCAACCAGATTTAGGTACAGCAGTATTAATTGCCATCACTGGCCTCATCATAATTTGGTTAACAGGATTTAGAATAAAATATTTTTTATATTCTTTTTTTGTTTTAATTTGTCTAGTTCCTGTTGGAATTTCTTTTTTAAAACCTTATCAGAAGTCACGAATCTTAACTTTTTTAAATCCAGAAAGAGATCCTTTGGGAGCTGGATATCAAATCATTCAATCAAAAATTGCAGTAGGCTCTGGCGGGGTTTTTGGTAAAGGCTTTTTGCAAGGAAGTCAAAGCTACTTGGATTATTTACCAGAAAAGCATACGGATTTTATATTTACTTTATTTTCAGAAGAATTTGGTTTTGTAGGAGCGGTTTTAATTCTAATAATCTACGCGCTTATAATATATCGAATTGCTTTAGTTGGTAGAAACTCGAGAAATAACTTTGCAAGGCTGTTTTGTTACGGGTTTGCAGCTGCTTTTTTTGTTTATGTTACTGTTAATATGGCCATGGTCTTAGGACTACTACCAATAGTGGGAGCCCCTCTTCCAATCATGTCTTATGGTGGTTCATCTATGCTTTCGGTAATGATAGGCCTGGGTATAGTAATGAGTTGTAAGCTACATCAAGACGAAGAAGTTCATTAAAAAAAAATTTTTTACCTTTCTTCTAAAACAACCCAAGATTGTATTTTTTTCTTGAAATTAATACATTTTTTAATTTCTCAAACTAGGTTTTTTGTGCTTAAATCGGACAGATGTTTAAATCTTTATACAGCGCTGAAGGAAGTAAAATAAATCATAGCGGAAGATCTCATGTCGGAGAGACCATGCAGCTTGAAGGAGATCTAAGAAGTTCAGGCTCAATCGATATTGCTGGTTTAATAAATGGAAATATATTTGTTTCAGAAATGACTGTAACAGAAACCGGATCAATAAGAGGCACAGTAGAGGCAGCTACAATAGAGATCAACGGACATGTGGAAGGAAAAATTTTAGCAGATTCTGTAATAGTAGGCAAAACAGCAGTAATTAAAGGCGATATTTTTTTCAAAAACACTTTAAAAACTGAAGAGGGCGCAGATATAGATGGTTACATCAAAAGGGCAAACAATGGAAAGTCAAATAGCGAAGAAGATATAGCCATTGAAGAGATAGTTGAAAGAAGCGAGTCGGCTCCAAAACCAATTCACGTAGTGCAGCAAAAAAAAGCTGTATAGTTTGTCACTTTCTATTTAAATTCCAAATAAGATATAAACTTAAGATATTATGGACGGAGATAGTAATTCAAGATCTTCAGTAGGAGTTATTGGAGCTGGGATACAGGGTGTCTGCACTTCGCTCTATTTAATTAAAAAAGGTTTTAATGTAACGCTTATTGATCGAGATGATCCAGGAAAGGTATCAGCATCTTACGGTAATGCTGGGCATTTTTCACCTTACGCCTCCGTGCCAATCAATAGACCAGATATATTGGTTGATGTGCCATCTATGTTGTTAAGTTCAAATGGGCCATTAGCTTTAAAATGGAATTATGTACCGAAGATGATCCCATGGTTTCTTAAATTTATAAAGAATTGTACTAAAAAAAATATGATGCATACTGCAAAATACATGCATCAAATTTTGGATTTAGCTTTACCAGCTTATGACGAGCTTTTTAAAGATGTTGACGTTTCAGAACTTGTTGAAAACAAAGGTATTATTTATTTTTGGACAAATAAAGACTTAAAAAGCAGAGAATTGGAAATTAGTATAAGAAATCAACTCGGAGTAAAACAACAACCGCTAACTCCTCATGAAATTCATGATCTAGAACCTAATATTAAAAAAATTTATCACGGTGGAGTTTTATATCCTAACGCTAGACATACTAAAAATCCAAAAAAGATTTTGTTAAAGCTGTTAAATTTATTCATAGAAAAAGGTGGACGCTTTGAAAAGCAAAATGTACAATCAATCAGTTTCACTGAAGATGACAAACCAGTAATAAAGACAGATTTAAATTTTTATAAATTTGATAAAGCAGTTGTAACTTGTGGAGCCTTCTCAAAAAAAATGACTGACCAATTAGATGAAAAAATTCCTTTAGATACTGAAAGAGGATATCACATTCATTTTAAAGGTCATGATCATCTTCTTACAAGACCAGTAATTTTTTTAAATAGGGGTTTTGGCATAACGCCAATGGAACAAGGATTAAGAGTTGTTGGCACAGTAGAATTTGGAGGTCTTAATAATCCAGCCAGCAAAAAGAGAATTTTAAATCTTGTAAATAGTGCAAAATATCTATTTCCAGAACTTAAAGAACACAATGATGAATGGTTAGGCTTTAGACCTACTTTGCCAGATTTTTTACCCGTAATAGGACCTTCAAAAAATTATAAAAATATATTTTACTCTTTTGGACACCATCACTTAGGCTGGACTTTGGGAGCTATTTCTGGGAAAATAATTTCTGGAATGATTGCGGGAGAAAATACAAATTTGGATTTATCTCCATATAGCTCAACTAGATTTAATTAGGTATTATTTTGTTTTCAAAAGACAAAACGGCATATATTTTCCTTATCCTTGCAACTCTATTTTGGTCGGGAAATTTTATAGTAGGGAAGGCAGCAAGCTTCTTTGATATTCCTCCATTTACATTAAATTTTTATAGATGGACTTTTGCTTGGTTAATATTGGCTCCATTTACATTTAAAGAAATATTTAATAAAAAAAAATATATATTAGATAATATAAAATTAATCTTAGTTTTAGGGATTACAAGCATCACTGTATTTAATTCAATTGTTTATTATTCATTAAATTTTACTCAAGTAATTAGCGGTGTACTTATGATTTCAACTATCCCAGTAATGATAATCTTTTTCTGCTGGGTATTTAGAATAGAAAAGACAAATATTTATCAAATAATAGGAGTAATTCTTTCTTTATTGGGCGTTGTAGTAATACTTACTAAGGCTGATTTATCAAAGCTTTTAAACTTGAGCTTTAACAAGGGCGACCTTTGGATGGTGGTTGCCATGTTTTCTTGGGCAATGTATTCAGCTTTACTTAGAAAGAAAAAATTTGAATTGTCACAAATTTCTTTATTACAAGTTATAATATCCTCCGGTTTAATTTTGTTACTTCCAGCTTACTTAATTGAGATGTCTTTAGGTTACAGAGCAAGTATTAATTTACCTTTTATATTAACTTTAAGTTATGTTGTTATTTTTCCTGGGTTAGCTTCATTTATTTTCTGGATCAAGGGAATAGCTATAATTGGGTCAAACAGATCTGGAATATTTTTACATTTAATGTCAATTTTTAGCACAACTCTGGCAATATTAATATTTAAAGAAAAATTTATGTTTTTTCATTTAATAGGTGCAAGTTTTATTATTGCAGGTATTATTTTATCATCCAGAAGGAAAGCTAATGTCTGAAAAATTAACAAACGAGCAAAAACATATCTTGTTTAACGAAGGCACGGAACCAGCAGGAAGTAGCTCATTAAATTATGAAAAGAGAGAAGGGCATTATTGTTGTGCTGGATGTGGAACGAAACTTTTTGAATCTACATCAAAGTATGAAAGTGGAAGCGGTTGGCCATCATTTTTTGAATCTGTACCTAATGTTTTTGAAACTAAAATCGATACTTTGATTGGATCTCCTAGAACCGAATATCACTGTAAAAAATGTGGAGGACATCATGGTCATATTTTTGATGACGGGCCAAAACCCACTGGAAAAAGATACTGTAATAATGGTATATGTTTAGTATTCGTACCAGAAAAAAAATAAAATGATTAAACAATTACCAAGCAAAGAAGTAGAAGAATATTTAAAAAACAATCCTAAATGCGTACTACTTGATGTTAGAACAGAAGAAGAGTGGAATGAAGATGGAAGGCCCGATGGGGAAAAATTTGGTTTAAAAACATATTTTCTTCCTATTCAGTTTGCAGACAAAAGTTTAAATGAAAATTTTGAAGAAGAGTTTAAGAAACTAAACATTAAAGAAGACCACGAAATATTAACCATGTGCATGGGAGGAGTTAGATCTCAAGCTGTAGCAGAACTAATAACACAAAAAAATTATAAGTGTATAAATATATCTGATGGTTTTTTAGGAAATAACGAAAATATTGGATGGAAAAGAAACAACCTACCCTGTAAGTAATTTTTTTTTAAGAGTTACTCTAAATAATTTTCTTGGAAATTTACCCTCTTCAAATTTCTCAATATCTAAAATTTCAAAGCCTTTTGAAAGTTGATTTATTTTATCTTTGGAAAAAAAATGAACAATGAAACTATCATTTTCATAAAGATCTTCACCTATATGAGTCCCATTTTTATAGTCACCATCATCGGTATGACGAACGGTGTATATATTAATTCCTTCGGGTTTTAAAATTCGCAATATTTCTTTACTTAAATTTTCAAGATCATAATTAGATAGTGCCATACAATAAAGCATGTGTGAGAAACATCCATCAATACTGTGGTTATCAAAAGGTAATTTTTTTCTTACATCAAAAATTTGTGTTTTTATAAACCCTGTAAGATTTAATTTTTTTGATTTATTATTAATAATTTCAATTGCCTTTTGACTATAATCTAAAGCTTCTACTTGAATAGAGTTTTGAGCAAAAAATATTGTATCTCTACCAAGACCTGCACCCAGTTCAACAATTTTTTTATTTTTAAAAAAATTAAGTGATTTAACTGCTGCTACGCTTGGCTCGTTGCCAAACATCTCAGGCTTACTCAAGAAACTTTTTTCCCAATGCTGAGATTGTTGGTCTAATTTTTTTTTATCCAATCTATTTAGTCGGGTCTGGAACTTTACGCAAATAAGGTTTTAAAGCTTTCCATCCTTTTGGATATAGCTTTTTAGCCTCTTCGTCTTTAACAGCTGGAACAATAATCACATCTTCGCCTTTATTCCAGTTCGCTGGAGTAGCAACCTTGTGTTTTGCTGTCATTTGCATCGAGTCAATTGATCTTAATATTTCTTTAAAGTTTCTACCAGTAGCCATTGGGTAAGTTAAAAATAACCCAATTCTTTTATCTGGTCTGATAACAAAAACAGTTCTAACTGTTTGATTGTCAACTGCGGTACGACCCATTGAAGTAACTCCAGCATCACCCTCAAGCATATTATAAAGTTTTGCAACTTCTAGCTTTTCGTCTGCTATAATTGGATAATCGGGCTTGATCCCTGTCACATCTTTAATATCATCTAGCCATTTTACATGATCAGAAACTGGATCAACACTTAGTCCAATAACTTTCACGTTTCTTTGTTCAAACTGAGATTTCATGCCGCCTAGCGCTCCTAATTCAGTTGTGCACACTGGTGTAAAATCTTTTGGATGCGAAAACAATACTCCCCAACTGTCACCTAACCACTCATGAAAAGAAATATCTCCCACAGTAGTTTTTGCTTTGAAGTCAGGTGCCAAGCTATTTATTTTTAATGTCATAAAGTATTCCCTCTTAAATTGTTATTAAAAAAAAATAATATAAGCAAGATTGATTTACTTTGCAATTTTTTATAAAATTTAAAAAAATTATGATTTTCAGGCAATTATTTGATAATAAATCTTCAACTTATACGTACATTATTTCAAGCGGCAAAGGTCGGGAAGCTCTCATTATTGATCCTGTAATTGAAAATACCCAAAAATATTTAAAAGTATTAAAAGAATTAAGTCTAAAACTCGTTAAAGTTATTGATACCCATATTCACGCAGATCATATTTCTGGTTTAAATGAATTAGCTAAACGAACAAGTTGCTCAAAAATTATGGGGGAACACTCAGCTTCAGAAGTTATAGATATAAGAGTAAAAGATAACGAAAAAATAAAAATTGAAAATATAGAGTTGACATCAATGCATACTCCAGGCCACACAGATTGCTCTTACAGTTTTTTAATGAATGATAGAATATTTACAGGCGACACTTTATTGATCAATGGAACTGGAAGAACTGATTTCCAAAATGGGAATCCTATAGACCAATATCATTCTTTGTTTGATAAAATTTTAAAATTACCAGAAAAAACATTAGTTTATCCAGCTCACGATTATAAAGGTAATAAAGTAAGTACTATTGGTGAGCAAAAAAAAAACAATCCTAGATTACAAGTAAGTTCAGCAGAGCAATATGTAGAAATAATGAATAATTTAAATCTAGAGAAACCAACAATGATAGATATTGCTGTTCCAGCGAATGTAAAAGGTAAATTAAGAGTTTAAATAAGTTAAATATAAGAACGATAACTATTATCAATTTAAATAATTATAATATTAAGATTAATACCTATATAATTCAGTTATGAATAATTTTTTAAAATCTATAATGGAAAGAGATCCGGCGGCCAAATCTAAATTAAGTATTATTTTGACTTATCCTGGGGTTAAAGCAGTATTTTTACATAGAATAGCAAACTTTTTTTCCAAGGCTAAATTTCATTTGGTTGCTAGAATAATCTCACAATTTTCTAGATTTATTACGGGTATAGAAATTCATCCTAATGCAAGCATAGGAAAAAATTTATTTATTGATCATGGAATGGGAGTAGTAATTGGAGAAACCTCTCATATTGGTGACAATGTAACCATTTATCATGCTGTTACTCTTGGTGGAATTTCTCCAAGCATAAAATCAGAAGATCAAAGAAATATAAAAAGACATCCTACTCTTAAAGATAATGTTGTTATTGGTTCTGGAGCTCAAGTACTTGGCCCAATAACCGTAGGAGAGTATGCAAAAGTTGGAGCTAATGCGGTTGTAACTCACGATGTACCTTCCCATGCAGTTATGATTGGTGTACCAGCAAAAAATATTAAATCTAAACCTGACGAAGATAAATCATTTAAACCATATGGAATTAGCCATGAAGATTAAAAAAAATCTTAAAATTTATGAAAAATACTCAGAATAATTTTATTTCAGGAATAGGAAACACGCCTCTAATAAAATTACACGGACCTTCAGAGTTAACAAAATGTAATATTTATGGAAAGGCTGAATATTTAAATGCAGGAGGTTCAGTCAAAGATAGAGCAGCATTAGCATTAATTAGAGACGCAGAAGAAAAAAAACTTATATCAAAAGGCGGTACTATAGTTGAAGGAACCGCAGGCAATACAGGTATTGGTCTCTGTCATATTGGTAACTCATTAGGATATAAAACTATAATTGTGATGAATGATAATCAAACTCAAGAAAAAAAAGATACACTAATAAACATAGGAGCTGAGCTAAGGCTAGTCCCACCCAAACCATACAAAGATAATGATAATTATGTAAAAGTTGCGGGTAGATTAGCTAAAGAATTAAAAAATACAAATAATCAGGGTGTGGTTTGGGCTAATCAATTTGATAATACTGCAAATGCTAAAGGACACTATAAATCTACAGGGCCAGAAATATGGGAACAAACCGAAGGAAAAATAGATGGTTTTGTTTGTTCCTCAGGAACTGGTGGTACAATTGCAGGTGTTAGCAATTTCTTAAAAGAAAAAAACAAAAATGTAAAAATTTATTTATCTGATCCTCGAGGCTCATCTCTTTATAACTATATTGAAAATGGAGAATTAAAAAGCGAAGGCGGATCAATTACTGAAGGTATTGGCTCAAGCAGAATCACTGCTAACTTTGCCGAAGCTAAAATTGACGGCGCTTTTTCTATAGATGACCAAGAGTCTTTGCCTATTTTATATAATTTGATTAAGAATGAAGGTTTAAGTCTTGGAACTAGTTGTGGAGTAAATATAGCTGGCGCTATTCGATTAGCAAAAAAATTAGGACCAGGCAAAACTATAATTACAATACTTTGTGATAGATCTGATAGATATCAAAGTAAATTGTTTAATAAAAAATTTTTAATCGAAAAAAAATTACCTTTTCCAGATTGGCTTTAAAGTCATATTTCTAAAAGCGTATTAAGTTTACCCTCAACTTCTAAAGCTTTTAATTCGTTATAGCCGCCCACATAGGTATCACCAATAAAGATTTGGGGAATGGTTCTTGCACCATTTGTTTTTTCTTGCATTTCTTGTCTTTTTGATGAATCTACGGCAATGTCAAATTCTGTATAGTTAACTTTTTTTTTATCCAACAAATGCTTTGCAGCAGAGCAAAAATTACACATTGGACCAGTATAAATTACCACTTTTTTCATCTATATATGGACACCTTTCATCTAGCTTATTATATGGGAATCGCTATAATTTTTACAACATTAATTACCAAATGGGGGGGGTAAATATGGAAAAAGAAATGCTTGCAATAGCAAAACTTAAATCTGGTGAAGGAAAATTTGAAAAGTTCATGGGATTTATGCAATCAGATGAAGGAATGGCAGTAAGAAAAACTATTGCTCATGTTGAAAAAACAGTTCCAGCAATAGCACCAGATAAAAGTTATGTTATGTTTAAAGTCTCAGTTCATAACGAACAAGAAATGAAGAAGTTTGCTTCAGGTAATAACCCGATAGCAAAACCTATTTTCGATGAATGTATCGAAGTTGTTCAAATGTATGAATTGAGTAAAGTCAATCTATAAAGATTAATAATAAGAAAGGATAATAAAAATGATAGAACAATTTAACGGAATAATTTACTTAATAATTTTTGTAATTCATTTTTTAGGTTTCGGAGTTTATGCTTATCAAATGATAATTAATAACAAAAATTTTAGAGCTAAATTTGAAATGGACGAAACAGCAACACCTATAATGCGAATGATAGGTGCTTCGTTTCTTGGAGCATTATTAATGGCTCTTTACATTATGTTCATTAGACCTGGAGGAGTAGAAGGTACTTGGGCATTTTTTAATTTAATTTTTATACAAAATCTTTGTATCTTCATTGTAAATACTTACTCAATTAAAATTGACAAGACAGGAATAAAAAACGATTCAAACGAAGGGGTTATTGCACCACTAGTTTTTACAATTTTAAGCGCTATTCTTTGTTACGGTCTTGCTGATAAAATATATATGTAATAATGAAAAAAATTCTCGTAATTATTTTCTTATTAATATGTACAAACGCTTTTTCTGCTGAAAATCAGAAATTAAATTTTACGATTGAAATGTTTGAAAAAGCTAAAAAAAATGGAGAAACGGTTGTAGTAACAGCATGGAATAAGTATTGCGGAACATGCAAAAGGCAAAAAGTTGTGCTTGATCAAGCACAAAAGGATTTTAAAAATGTTTTGTTTTTATACTACAACCATCCAAAAATGAAGGATGTTGCTAAATATTTAAAAATTGAACATAGAAGCACGATTCTTGTTTACAAAGGAAGTGCAGAAGTTTCGAGAACACTTGGTCAAGTTGATAAGTCTATTATTTATTCAAATATAGAAAAAGGTATTTAAATATGAGATATGACAAAAACGGTTTACCAGTAAAAGAATATTATACTGAAGAACTAAACACACCTACCGTTAAAAAAATGAAAGCTTTGGAATATCAAAAATATTATACAGGCGGATCAATTATATTGATGATTCTAGTTCTTATAACTATGTTTATTATTTTAAACTAAAATAGGTCTTTAAAATTCTCTTTATTTAAGGGTAGCGCTTCTATATTCTTCATTTCATCATGAAATTAGGATTTATCGGAACTGGAAAAATTACTTCTGCTGTAATTACTGGAATTTGCACTTCAAAGATTTCCTTTCAAAAAATTCTTATTTCACCAAGAAATAGAAATATAGCTCAAAAATTAAAAAAAAAATTTAGAAAAGTTAATATTGGAAAAACTAATCAAGAAATAGTTGATAAATGTAATTGGATTTTTTTAGCTGTAACACCCAAAGTGGGTGCAAAAATATTGCCTAAATTAAATTTTAGATCTAATCAAAAGATTATCAGTTTTATTTCTACAATTAATTTAGCACAATTAAAAAAAATAGTTAAAAAAAAGGCAAAAATTGTTAGAGCCATACCATTGCCACCAATTTCATTGGGTAAAGGACCGGTTCCGATTTGTCCACCAGACAAGCAGGCAAAAAGTTTTTTTGACAAAATTGGTACAACAGTAGAAATCCGAAACGAAAAAACATCAAAAAATTTCTGGGCAACCTCAGGTATGATGGCTCCTTTCTATGAAATATTAAAGGTTTTGTCAGATTGGTTGGTTAAAAAAGGAATTAAAAGAGATGAAGCTCAAAAATATATTACTTCATTGTTTGTTGCTTTATCAGAAGATTCAGTAGTTAATTCAAAAAAACATTTAAAATATTTAGTATCAGAATCTCAAACTCCAGGAGGACTTAACGAACAAGGAGTTAAGGAGCTTCGGAAATTCGGTTTTTACAAATCTTTAGATAAATCTCTTAACAGTATTTTAAAACGATTAAACAAAAAGTAAACCTTATGCAGCAAGATCAAAATATTTTGCAAGTAAACAAACTTTCCAAATATTTTGGAGGTCTGGCAGCTGTTTCAAATTGTTCACTTAAAATTAAAAAAGGTTCTATTACTGGAGTAATTGGCCCTAATGGATCAGGCAAAACAACTTTATTTAATTTAATTGCAGGAAATTTAAAACCTTCTGAAGGGAATGTGTTATTTCAGGATGAAAATATTACAGGAATACCATCTTATGAATTATTTTCGAAAGGGTTGTTAAGAACTTTCCAGATAGCCCATGAATTCACTAATCTTACAGTCTTAGAAAATTTAATGATGGTGCCGGGTAATCAATCTGGAGAAAAATTAACGAATGCCTTATTTAATCCAAAAATTGTGAAAGAAGAAGAAAAAAAAGTTAAACAAAAAGCCCTGGAGGTAATTAAATTTTTAAATCTTACGCATCTATCCAAAGAGTTAGCTGGCAATTTATCTGGTGGACAAAAAAAATTATTAGAGCTTGGCAGAACTATGATGGTCGATGCCAAATTAGTTTTACTAGACGAAGTTGGAGCTGGAGTAAATAGAACACTACTAAAAGATATTGGAAGTGCAATTCTAAGACTCAACAAAGAAAAAGGTTATACCTTTTGTATGATTGAACATGATATGGATTTTATAAGCAGACTATGTGATCCAGTGATTGTCATGTCAGAGGGATCTGTTTTGTTTAAAGGAACTTCAAATGAAGTAAAAAATAATGAACAAGTAATCGAAAGTTATCTTGGCAGAGGTTCTAAGATTAGAAATGGATCAGGATAATGTTTTTTTTCTCTGGCGAAAATATGACTGGTGGATATGGAGGAGCAGATATTATCAGTTCCTGTACAATTACAGTAAACAGAGGAGAGATTGTAGCAATTCTTGGACCTAATGGTGCTGGCAAATCTACCGCCATGAAAGCTATGTTAGGCTTATTAAATCTTAAGTCGGGTAAAGTTTCAATTAATGGAAAGGATATATCAAAATTAACTCCACAAGATAGAGTCAAGGAAGGAATATCATTTGTTCCTCAAACTAGAAACGTCTTTACTGGATTAAGCGTAAAAGAAAATTTAGAAATGGGAGCTTTTTTAAGAGAAGAACATATAGAAGAAATTATTAATGAAATTTATGAATTGTTTCCAGTCTTAAAAGAAAAAAGTTCTCAAATAGTAGGAGAGTTATCGGGCGGTCAAAGACAACAGGTTGCTTTGGGTAGAGCTTTAATGACCAAACCTACAGTTTTAATGCTTGACGAACCTACAGCTGGCGTTTCACCAATAGTAATGGATGAATTATTTGATCATATATTAAAAGTAAAAAAAACAAATGTTGCAATCATAATGGTTGAACAAAATGCAAAACAAGCTTTAAGCATTGCTGACAGAGGATATGTTTTAGTAACTGGGGAAAATAAATTTTCCGGTACAGGAAAAGAATTATTAAATGATCCTGAAGTTAGAAGATCATTTTTGGGTGGATAATATGGACATTATAAATGCAATAGTTTTACTTTTAAATTACATATTCGTGCCAGCTTTATCATATGGTTCTCAGTTAGCCTTAGGTGCGATTTTTGTTTCCTTAATTTATGGAATTTTAAGATTTGCTTATTTTACTGCTGGAGACCTTATGTCATTTGGAACCATGTTTACCATTTTATTTACATGGTATTTTCAATCTCTGGGAATTAGTCTTGGTATACTTCCAACAGCATTAATTGCCATCCCGTTTGGGATAGTCATTACAATTTTCTATGTTCTCGTTAAGGATAAATTAGTTTTTAGCTATTATCGTTTTAAGAAAAGCCCACCTGTTATGCTTGCAATGGTGAGTATTGGAACAATGTTTGTTACCCAAGCAATTGTAAGAATAGTTATTGGACCTTTTGACAGAAGATTTTTCGATGGTGAAAAATTTATTTTAAAGGCAAATGAATTTAAAGAAATGACAGGTTTAAACGAAGGGCTAACTATTAAGTCAACTCAGGTTATTACTTTATTAGTTACAATTGTTGTTGTGTCCGTTTTATTTTGGTTCTTAAACAAAACTAAAACTGGAAAAAGTATGCGGGCATACTCAGATAATGAAGATTTAGCTTTGTTATCCGGAATAGATCCCAAAAAAGTTGTTATGATAACTTGGGTAATAGCTGCAATTTTAGCAACAATTGGTGGAACTTTATATGGATTAGATAAAAGTTTTAAACCATTTACTTATTTTAATAATATGCTTCCAATATTTGCAGCTGCTATCGTTGGAGGCATTGGAAATCCATTTGGAGCTTTTTTAGGAGGTTATGTTATTGCTTTTTCGGAAATACTCATAACTTATGCGTACAAAAAATTCTTTATTTATTTGCTACCAGAAAGTATAGAGCCAGATAGTTTGTTACAATTGTTATCAACTGACTATAAGTTTGCCGTTTCATTCTCGATTTTAGTTGTAGTTTTATTATTTAGACCTTCAGGAATCTTTAAAGGAAAAGTTTTATGAGACAAAATCTAGATGTAATAATTGCTTATATAATAATGCTAGGGTTAATAACTTTAGTAGGGATTTTTCAGTCTTGGAGTATAGCATTATCAATTTTATGTTTTTGTTTAATATCTGCCGTAATGACGATGGGAGCGAATATTCAATGGGGATATGCGGGATTAATAAATTTTGGAATTATGGGCTATACAGCTCTTGGCGGGTTAGCAGCTGTTTTAGTTTCAGTTCCACCCGTGAAAGAAGCTTGGCAAGTCGGCGGACTAAATATGATTTTGAGCGTGCTACTAATAGCTTTTATGGTATTTAGTGTTCGTTTTATTATCAAAAATTATAAAAAAACAAAAAAAAGAAATTATGGAATTGCTCTTGTCATAATAATAGGGTTAATTCTTTTAAGATTAATATCTGGACCTGCAATTGAATCAATCGAAGCTGTTAATCCAGCAACCACTGGTTTTTTAGGTGGCATGGGTCTACCAATCATGTTTTCTTGGATTGTTGGAGCTTTTTTTGCTGGAGGATTAGCATATATAATAGGTAAAATTGCATTAGGACTTAGAGCAGATTATTTAGCTATAGCAACATTATTAATATCAGAAATTGTAATTGCGGTAATAAAACATGAAGACTGGTTATCTCGTGGTGTTAAAAATGTAATTGGTTTAAAAAGACCGGTTCCTTATGAAATTGATCTTCAAGCTAAAGAATGGTTTATCAACTTAGTTGCAAAATTCAATCAGGGTACTTTAAGTTTAGTTACCGATACTTTAGAAAAAGAACAACTGTTAAAACAGTTGGTAATTGAAGGGTCCACAGTATTTGTAAAATTATGCTTTGCAGGTCTTTTCACAATAGTTGTAATTATTTTATTAATCATAACTCAAAAAGCTCTTTACTCACCCTGGGGCAGAATGATGAGAGCGATTAGAGATAATGAGGAAGCTGCTAATGCAATGGGAAAAAATGTTGTTAAACAGCATCTTTTAATTTTTGTTCTAGGATCCGCAATAGTTGGAATAGCTGGAGCAATGATGGTTACCTACGACGGTTTATTTACGCCAGGAAGTTATAGACCAATGCGATATACTTTTTTAATTTGGGTAATGGTAATTGTTGGGGGTAGCGGAAATAATTTTGGAGCAGTTTTAGGTGGTTTTGCTGTATGGTTTTTATGGATTGAAGCAGCACCAATTGCTCTATTCTTAATTAATTTTTTTACAAGCGGTTTAGATGAAGCAAATGCTTTAAGACTTCATTTAATAGATAGCATTCCTTATTTTAGGTTTTTAATGATGGGAATAGGCTTGCTCTTGATTATGAGATATAGACCAAAAGGAATTCTTCCTGAAAAAATTAGGCATGTTTAATTAATTTTTTATTAAAGAATTAATTACATTTTGTTCAAATTGACATTAAAGTGACCCAATATGAACTCTAAAAACATGGATCAGATTTAATATTTGTGATGTAATTTCTCTTATGAAGAGGGGAACGAGCGAAGGGGTTTTAAACGATAGCGATAAAAATGATTCATATTTAAATGATCGTTTTACATCTAAAGCTAGAGTAAATCTTAATGATTTATTAAAAAAAAAAACAGAAGAAAGAAAAATAGATAAAAAAACAAATTTATTAATTTTTTCTGGTGCTTCGGCAGTTGCCGCAGTCGTTTTTGTAATACTTAGCTTATAAAATTTAAGATTTGTGATGCATTAAGCTATTTAGAATAATAGCAATGTACTCGCTGAAAGTTTTAATAGTAAAACCAACATTTTCTTTACTTAAAATATTTTTAGTTCTCGAATCGATAGATTGATTTACTGAATATCTTTTAGTTGTTTCTTCACGTGTTAAAAAACCATAACTTACAAGCTTTTCTAGTTTTCTAATAGCGGTAGCTCTAGGTATTCCAGTGACTTCAGACACAGAAGTTGCACTAATAGAACAATTTTTACATTCATCCTTATTAACTTGGCCAATTATTTTGAATACGTTATCTAAATTTATTACGGGCATAGTTTGATCTATATATTTTAATGTGGGTAGTGTAGCCTGAAGGACAATTAACAATAGATCATTATCTTTTAATTTTAGTTGCCACCATTTTAACCAATCTAGTTGACAAGACAAATAGTGGTACCAATAAAAAGAAAATTGTGAGCGCAATTCACTTTCTATCACTTTGTTTTCAAATTTTATATTGAGACTATGCATAATTTTTGAAATAAATACTGATAAATTTTTTGTTTCATCATCGATAATTTTAAATAAAGCTTCTTTTTCTTTTGATTGAAGGTCCCAGTAGTAGCCTTTATTTTTTTTATCTTTTAATAAAAAGCCTATACTCATCAAATTTTTAATTTTTCTCCTTACAGTTTCTTTCGGTATACCTGTCATTTTTACTACTTGTGTGATTTTTTCTGTTGGTTTCTCTATTGTATTAAAATTCTTCCAAAAATTTTCTCTAGATACATTAAAATTCAAATCTTTTTCTCTTTGCCTAATTATTGATAAATGTACATTTCTAGAAAAACAAAGAATGATGTTTGCAGTTTCAATACTTTTATATCTTCTATAAACACCACACAAAAAAGAACTTTGCGATTCATAAAAAGCTTGCATTAAACTTGCGTAGTGAGTTTTAATAAGTTTAGAAACATCGTCGGGAGAAATTGTGTAATTTTTTCGAAGAGGAATCATGTTATCTTTCTGAAGGGCAGTCCATATTGGGTTTTATTTGACCAATTTAGGGACAATATGTCAATTGTTTTTAAAATTTTTTTAGGGTAGTAATTTGTTATGAATATTGAGCTTTTAGTTTTTAATGGTTATGGACAGTTTATTTGGCCAGCATTTATATTCACATTTTCAATTTGTTTTTTACTTTATATAAAAACAAAAAAAGATTTTCAAAAGCAAGAAAAGCTTTTTCTAAATGAATTTAATAAATTGCAAGCTGTAGAAATTAAAATCAAAAAGAGAAAAGAAAATACCAAAGAAGCTCTATCTGGAATCTCAATTTAATTAAAAAAGCATGTTAAATGTTGGGTAAGAAAGTTAAATCAAGGGTTTTTTACTTGATCCTTCTTTTAGCAACTGCAACTGCAGTCATTTTTATTACACTTAAATCTTTAGAAGATAATGTTGTCTATTTTTATTCTCCAACTGAAATTTATAATAAGCCAAGCATTTCATTTAATAAAAAAATACGCATAGGGGGTTTAGTCAAAGAAAAATCAGTTAAAAAAAAAGAAAATTCAGTAAATTTTATTATAACTGATTTAAAAAATGAAGTTATCGTTTCTTACAGCGGTTTATTACCAAATTTATTTTCCGAAGGAAAAGGGGTTATTGCTGAAGGACTTCTTACTGATAAAAAATATTTTGTTGCGGATAAAATTTTGGCTAAACATGATGAAAATTATATGCCACCAGAAGTTAAAAAGGCCTTAGAAGATGCTAAATAAAATGTTAAAAAATTTTTTTCCAGGAAAAATTATTTCTTTAGAGAATAAGTGGATTAACATTCTTTTAATTTTAATGATTTTTGTTATTTTTATTGGACTTATATATGCACTATTTATTTCTCCCCCTGACTATATCCAGGGAGACGCTGTAAGAATAATGTATGTGCATGTACCCTCATCTTTTATTTCTTTAGGGTGTTTTGCAGTTATTGGAACAGCCTCAATATTAAATTTAATTTTTAAAGCTAGGTTTATGTCTTTAATTGCCAAAAGCTTAGCGCCGGCTGGCATAATTTTTACAATAATATCAATAGTCACAGGATCATTATGGGGTAAACCGACCTGGGGAGTTTGGTGGGTGTGGGACGCAAGGCTGACTTCTATGTTAATTTTATTTTTTTTTTATTTTGCTTATATTTTGACTTGGAAATTTGTTAACGATTTTGAAAAAGCAAATAAAATTTCCTCAATAATTGCTATTATAGGTTTACTCAATTTACCCGTTATAAAATACTCTGTTGACTGGTGGAATACACTACACCAGCCATCAAGCATTACTCTTACTTCTGCGCCGACGATTCATTATAAAATGCTTATTCCTCTAATTATAATGTTACTAGGATTTGTTATTTTTTCTCTAATTATTTTTTTAATGAAATACAAAACTGAAATAATGAAGTTTAAATTAAATAAAAAAAAATAATTAGAAAGCTATATAATTTATTTAGATTTTTTGTTGTGAGATAAAACCACATAAACTCCAATTACAAAAAAAATAAAAGGTAAAAACCAAAGAGCAAGTGTAGTCAATTTAAAAGGGGGTTTAAGTAGAATAAAATCTCCATATCTGTCTGTTAAAAATTCATATATTTCATCGTTTTTTTTACCTTCTTTTATCTTGCTTCTAATTATTATACGCAAATCTTTAGCAAGCGGAGCGCTTGATTCATCAATGGATTGATTTTGACAAATCATACATCTTATATTTTTTGAAATATCACGGGCTCTCAATTCTAGTTTTTTGTCTTCTAAAACTTCATCTGGTTCAACCCCATAGGATTTATTAAAAAAAGGTAAAAATAAAAAGATCATCATAACTATTATAAATATTTTTGTAGATATATGATTTTTATTTATCATTTTTTTTAATTATTGAGTTTATTTTTTTAAATATTTTATTATTCACTGGTCCTACATGGCGATATTGAATAATTCCTTCTGGGCTAACAACAAAAGTTTCTGGGATTCCATAAACTCCCCAATCTATTGCTATCCTTCCATTCTTATCTATAGCTATATTAGAATAAGGGTTTCCTAATTTTTTGAGCCAAGCCAAAGCTTTTTTGGGATTATCTTTATAATTTATACCTATTACTTTAATTGTTTCATCATCTGAAAAACGTTGGATAAATTTATGTTCTGTGGAACAAGATTTACACCATGATGCAAAAAAATTTACTAAAACAGTTTTATTCTCAAACTCTTTAACTGAAAGAAATTTTTCTTTTTTTAATAGCGATTCTGTTTCAAATTTTGGATAATTTTTATTTAATAAAGTGGATGGGATCTCAGATGGATTTCTATCAATTATTAATAAATAAAAAAAAGTCAACAAAACTAATGAAAAGATAACAAAAGGTAGTATTAAAATTTTTTTTTTCATTAGGATAAATTTTTTAATTTTTTCAAATTACTATTTACCGAGATAATTCCACCCGCAAATATTGCAAAAGCACCAATCCATATCCAAATTACAAGAGGATTATAATAAATTCTAACTACCCATCCATCATTCAGATTTCCTTCTCCTATTACAATGTAAAGATCCCCTAATAAACTAGTATGTATTGAAGCTTCAGTGGTAAAAATATTAGTTATTGGATAAAATCTGTTTTCAGGCTTAAGCTTTGTTACAATGTTTTTTTTGTTATCATGAACTACGAAGTTACCTTGTAAAGCTAAATAGTTTGATCTTTTGATTTCTTTTATTTCCTTAAAAACAATATTATATTTATTGACCTGAACGTTATTGTTAATTTTCATTCTAGAAATTTTTTCTTCCTGCCACACGCTTGAACCTGTTATACCTAGAATTAGCAATCCAATGCCTAAATGCGCCACAATCATTCCCAAAGAATGATTTTTAACTTTTTTTATTAAAATCATAATATTATTAAAGATAATCCAAAAAGCTAATGTTATACCCGCGACCCCAATTAAACTGTATGATTGATAAAATAAAAAAACAATCATTGTCATTATTGCTGTAAGAAAAATGCTAGGAAGTATTTTTTTAAAAATTTTTAATTTATCTTCTTTGCCCCAAGATAAAATTGGTCCTATGCCCATAATTAAAATAGCAGGCATTATTATTGGAACAACCGTAGAATTATAATAAGGTTCACCAACTGAAATTTTATTACTAGTTAGAGCTTCTATTAAAAGAGGATAAACTGTTCCTAAAAAAACTGTGGAGCATACTACAACCATGAGAATATTATTTACAAGAATTGATCCTTCTTTACTAAAAAAAGTAAAATAATTTTTATTAAAATATTTTTTTGAATTGTTTCCAAATAATATTAAGGAATATCCACCAAGTAATGCAGTAAAAATAAGTATATATATTCCTCTAGATGGATCCAAAGCAAAAGTATGAACGCTTGTTAGTATGCCCGATCTAACCAGAAAAGTTCCTACTACACTTAGTAGAAAAGTAAGTATGGACAAAAACAATACCCACGCTTGTAAAGATTTTCTTTTTTCAACAATAATAAGAGAGTGCAAAAGGGCAGTACCAAGAAGCCAAGGCATAAAAGAGGCGTTTTCAACCGGATCCCAAAACCACCAACCACCCCAACCTAATTCGTAGTAAGCCCATATAGAACCTAGAGCAATACCTATAGATAAAAAACTCCAAGCAGCTACAACAAAAGGTTTCATATAATTAAACCAAAGAATTTTTTCTTCGTTATTTAATTTTAATGTAGCAATACTCATAGAAAATGCTGCAGAAAAACCGACGTATCCAATATAAAGCAAAGGAGGATGGATTGCTAAAGCCGGATCTTGTAAAATTGGATTAAATCCTAAACCATCCTGTTCATTAGAAATCATTCTCTCAAATGGGTTTGACGTAAGCACAGTGAACAATATAAATCCTATGGTAATTAATGCCTGAGTTTCTAAAGATTTTAAAATAAAAAAATAATTTTTTTTGCTATTTAATTTAAATATAAAATAATTAAAAATAGTTAAAACAAGTATCCATAAAAGCATCGAGCCTTCATGATTTCCCCAGACTCCTGAAACTTTATAAAGCAAAGGTTTTGTTGTATGTGAATTCTGAAATACATTTAATAAACTAAAATCTGAAATTACATACGCATACATTAATAAGAAAAAGGATGCGGTAGATGAAATTAATAATCCAATGACGCTAACACCAATAAATTTTAAATTTTGTTGATTAATTTTTCGTGAGATAAAAAATTGAGAAATTGCAAAAAATAATGATGACCAGAGTAAAAAATTTCCTAAATATGAAGTCATAAGTTAAATTCATAATACTACTTTTTAAACAATATCAGAACCTACTAACCGTCACATCCATCAATTAGCTTAAAGATCTAGGCAGTTTGAAAGTAACCTTTTCTTCAGTAGTAACCACTTCTTCTATTGAAACTTTACAGTGTTTTTTTACTTCTGTTATAAAATCTTGAATTAACTTTTCAGGAGCAGATGCACCAGATGTAAGGCCAATTTTTTTATTATTTATTATCTCACTTATTGGAAGTTTTTTGCTAAAATCGAACAGTTCTGCTCTCTTACACCCTGATTTTTTAGCTACTTCTACCAATCTTTTGGAGTTGGAAGAGTTTTCGCTACCAATGACAAAAAACATATCACAATTTCCTGCAATTTGTTTAACCGCATTTTGTCTGTTTGTGGTTGCGTAGCATATATCTTCTTTAATTGAAGATTTAATATTTGGAAATTTTTTCTTTAAAATTTCAATAATATTTTTTGTATCATCAATTGATAATGTAGTTTGGGTTACATATGCTACTGGTTTATCAAATTCATCTTTTTTAAGATTTGTAGCATCTTCTTCAGTTTCGATTAATTTAATACTTCCTTTAGGAAGCTGTCCCATTGTTCCAATGACTTCTGGATGCCCTTTGTGCCCAACCAAAATTATTTGATATCCATTTTTAAAGTGACGCTCAGATTCTTTGTGAACTTTTGTAACAAGAGGACACGTAGCATCTATATAGAACATTTTTTTATTTTCAGCTTCTTTCGGTACAGTTTTAGGCACTCCATGTGCAGAAAATATAACAGGTCTTTTATTATCTTTAATTTCATTTAATTCCTCAATGAATATAGCTCCCTTTTTTTTCAAATTTTCAACTACTTGCTTATTATGGACAATTTCGTGTCTTACATAAACTGGTGATCCGTATTTATTTAGAGTTTTTTCTACTATTTCAATCGCACGATCAACACCTGCGCAAAAGCCTCTTGGAGAGGCCAAAATTATTTTTACTTCGTTATTATTCATTGTAAGATTTTAACAATGATATTCTTTTATTAAGATATTAGAAGTATTATTTTTTTGGAAGAGTAGCGTTTAATACAAATGCTAATAACCCTGCAGGAATTAAGCCAGTTGTTAACAATAACTTCAATTTAATTCCAAAGTCAGGTATGTGAGCAACGAATTCTGGAAAAGCATATAATCCTATTCCAAAAGAAAGAGATAATGCTAATATTAAAATATTTCTTTGACTCATTTCAGATTTTGAAATTAATTTTATTCCTGCGCCAGCAATTAGCCCAAACATAATAATAGCAGCTCCACCAATTACTGAATCTGGCATTGCGGCAATTACTCCACCAAGTTTTGGAAATAGGCCCAATAAAATTAAAATAACACCTGCAACTGTTCCCACATGTCTACTAATTACTCCAGTAAATGCAACAAGACCGGCATTTTGCGAATAAGAAGTGTTAGGCATAGCATTAAAAATTGAAGCAAAAGCTGTTCCAACTCCATCAGCCATTATACCTCCAGAAAGCTCTTTATCCGTAGCTTCCCTGTTTGCGCCACCCATTGTAGTAGCACTAATGTCTCCAATAGTTTCAATTGTTGTTACGATCGACATGAACAACATTAATATGACTGCACCCCAAACAAAATCAATTCCGTATTGGAATGGCATTGGAAATGCAAACCAACCAGCTGCTGCTATTTTTTCAAATCTAACTTCTCCTAGGATAGTTGCCATTACGAAACCGGCTATTATTCCGATTAGTATAGAGGCTGAAGATACCATTCCTTTTCCTCTTATGTTGCATAGAAGAGCTACTATTAAAACAGTTCCAGCTATAAGCAAGTGTTCCCAATTTCCAAAAATTTCTGGTTTATTGTTCATTAACCATACTCCGCCACCAGCATACTTAAATCCAACTTTAAGAAGACTGATTCCAATCATTAACACAACTATTCCTGTGACTAACGGAGGGAACATATGTCGAATTGGTTTTAACATTTTACCAATCCATATTTGGAAAATTCCTCCTATAAATGCTGCCGTAAATATTGCTCCTAAACCGAAAGCTTTAAATGGCAACATTATTGGAATGAAAGCAAAACTTGTACCTTGGATTATTGGAAGCCGTGAACCTATATTTTTATAGCCTACTGTTTGTATAATTGTTGCTACACCAGCGGCAAACAAAGCCATTTGAATTAAAAAAATCTTTTCAGCAGTTGTTACACCAAAAACACCTGCTACAATTAGTGGGACCGTAATGTTACCAGCAAACATAGCAAATACGTGCTGGATACCTAAAGGTATAGACTGATTTAGTGGTAGCTTTTTATTTGTTCCACCGCTTCCTCCAGATTTTCTTCGTGATCTTGCCATTAAATCCCTCTCAATTGGGAAAGCCTATTAAAATAATCAATACAGGTCAAATACTGTTTTGTGACATTTTTAGCCTTAAATCACCCTTTATGTATGTGCAGCGTATAAACATTTACTAATAAATAAAAAAAATCCCAGCGATTATTCATCGCTGGGATTTGTAAAATTAAATTTTATCTTTGTTTTTTAGTCTTAAATTTACCACCTTTAATTTCTTTTTCTAAGAAACTACCAACGTGTTCTCCAACGTCTGTAAATACGACTCCAGTTGCTCCTTCGTAATCAACCGCTTTACCTTTAGCTAAAAGATCTAAAGCTTTTTTAAGCTGACCTGGATAAATTTTCTTACCAGGGCCATTAGCTACAGCCATTACGTTTTTAGCAATTGAATCACGATCAGCAGAACCACCAGCTTGCATTGCAAGTACGATTAAAGCTGCTGCGTCGTAAGACTCTCCAGTATATGGACCAGATGGATCAATTCCAGCTTTTCCAGCTACTTTTGCAAAAACTCCTGCGCCTTTACCTGTAGAACCTGGTAAAGAACCAAAAGATTTATTTAAGCTTTTACCGAAGGCATCCGTAAGAGAATCACCAATCATACCATCTGATAATATAAATGTATCAAAGGCACCAGAATCTAAAGATCCTTGAATAATTCCTTTACCACCTTGGTCAAGATATCCGATAACAGCTACCGCATCACCACCAGCTGAATTTAGTGTAGCAACTTCAGCGCTGTAGTCGGCTTTTCCATCTTCGTGTGCTTCTACAGTAGTAACTTTAATGCCATGAGCTTTAACAGCTGCTGAATAAACATCAGCTAAACCTTTACCATAGTCATTGTTAGTATATGTAACCGCAACACTTTTAATTCCTCTGTCTTTAGTTATATCAGCAAGAATTTGTCCACCACGAGCATCCGACGGAGCTGTACGGAAGAACAAACCTTTGTCATCCAAAGTTGTTAAACCAGGAGACGTTGCTGAAGGAGATATCATTACTACACCATTAGGAACTGCAACGTTACTTGCAATTGCTCCAGTAACACCAGAACAGTCTGCTCCCATAATTGCAGCAACACCTTGAGAGACTAAGCCTTCAGCAGCTGTTGTAGCTGCAGCTGAGTCAACACAAGTTGAGTCTGCTCTTACAGGTGTAATTTTTTCTCCACCTAGCAAAGAGCCAGAGTCAGAAGCTTCCTTAAAAGCTAATTCTGCTGAAGCTGCCATAGCTGGTGTTAGAGATTCAATAGGACCAGTAAATCCTAAAATGATACCCATTTTGATTTCTGCAAATGTGTTTGTTGTCAAAAGAGACAAAGACATAATTGCAGCAATAAATAGTTTTTTCATATTTTCCCTCTTAATAATATTATTAATTACGATAGTATTTACTTTTAAAACTTACTTTTCAATGAGAAAATTGCTTTTATTTATCTTATTGATTCGGGCATTATCCCATTGTAAATGGATCTGCCATGGGTTTTTCTGAAGTGTTAAACCAAGTTGTTTTAATTCTTGTATAATCTTTTATAGATTCAATACCTGCTTCTTTACCGTATCCGCTATCTTTCATGCCTCCAAATGGAGCTGAAGGTGATATTAATCTATAAGTATTTACAAATGTTATTCCAGCTCGTATTGCTTTTGATACCCTTAAACCCCTCCCCAAGTCTCTTGTATAAACTCCTGAAGAAAGACCATATTGATTGTCATTCATTTTATTAATCACTTCTTCTTCTGTCTCAAATTTCATTACTGACAATATTGGACCAAAAAGTTCATTTTCAGCTGTTGGAAGGTTGTGGTTTTCACACTCTATTATTGTTGCAGGGAAATAGTAGCCCTTATTAGAAAGACTATGTCTTTTCCCTCCGCATTTTAGTTTTCCTCCCTGATTAATTGTATCTTTAATATTTTTTTCAATTATCTCTAATTGTTTTAAACTGCTAAGAGGCCCCATTTGTGTTTTAGGATCCATCGGATCACCCAATTTTATTTTATTTGCACGATCAACTAATTTATCTAGAAAATTATTATAAATTTTTTTTTGTAAGTATAATCTTGATCCTGCAATACAACTTTGACCACTTGCTCCAAAAATACCTGCGGTAATTCCATTCAATGCATTTTCTTGATCTGCATCTTCAAATACAGCTACAGGACTTTTTCCACCTAATTCCAAACTAACCTGCGATAAGTTTTCGGCAGAATTTCTAATAATATGTCTAGCTGTTTCTGGCCCTCCAGTAAAAGCAATTCTCTCAACATTTTTGTGAGTAGTTAAAGCTTTACCACAGGGATTTCCAAATCCAGTTATAACATTTACTACCCCCTTAGGGATTCCTGTTTTTTCTATTAGTTTTGCAAATTCAAACATGGTTGCGGGAGCTAACTCAGAAGATTTAATTACAACTGTGTTACCCATCGCGAGAGCTGGCGCAAGTTTTACAGCTGTTAAAAGCATTTGAGAGTTCCATGGAATGATTGCTGCGATAACACCAATTGGTTCTCTAGTTGTAATGACTTGCATATCAGGTTTATCAATTGGCAAGACGGTTCCTTCAACTTTATCTGCTAGTCCAGCAAAATAATCATAATATTCAGCAATGTAATTTGCTTGAGTTTTGGTTTCTCTAAAAAGTTTTCCAGTATCGATTGTCTCAATCTTTCCTAATGCTTCTGCATTTTCTCTTAATTGATTTGCAATAGCTTTTAAATAATTAGCTCTTTCTCTTGGAAGCAATTTTGGCCATTTTCCTTGAAAAGCTATTTGCGCCGCATCAACAGCTTTATTAACATCATTTTCGCTTGCTTCAGGAACAATAACCCATGGTTCATTATTCTCCGGATTTAAACTTTTAAAAGTTTTTTTATTCTCAGCATCAACCCACGCACCATTGATGTACATTTTATATTCTTTAAGTTTAGTCATTATCTCTATCTATAAATTTTTTAAAAGTTATATTAACATCATCAGCGTATTCTATACTACAAAGATGTTTTCCTTTCTTTATTTCAATAAATTTGCTTCCACGAATAGTTTTGCTTAAATTTCTAGACATTTCAGGTGTTGATCCCACATCATTTTCTCCTGTAGTTATAAGAGTATTAACATTAATTTTTTTTAGCATATTATCATCATCAATATAGTTAACAAAAATCTCATAACATTTTAAAAAATCTAAGGGCTTATTTTTATCTAAAATTGAGTAAATTTTTTTATAGGTTTCAGGATTTTTTTTAATAAAATTTTCAGACAACCACCTTCTTATAGCATTTTGCTTTGAAGCCGGCCTTTTCATTTTAGCTACTTCGAATCTATTCATAACAACTCTTTTTTGTTCTTCATTTCTTTTATATATCGAGCCATGTATTATTAAGGATTTTAACTTATCACTATGCTCAGCGGCAAAATGTCTAGCAATGAGAGCTCCCAATGAAAAACCTACTAAATGAATTTTGTTGAATTTTAATTCTTTAATCAATCTAAGTAATTGTTTAGTAAAATCGTCAAAACTAATTTTGGATTTTTTTAAAGGTGTTTTTCCATGACCCATCAAATCGTATGTTAGAGTATTATAATCTTTAAAAAATTTAATTTGTGGATCCCAAATTTCCTTATTTAAACCAACGCCATGAATAAACACGATTGGATCTTTTTCATTTATTTTATGCAGAGAATATGAAGTGCCAAAAGAATCTTTTTTATTTGACATTTAATTTATTTGGTATTTTTAATGCCCATTTCTTTCATATCTTGGTATCGATCACCAGTTCTAGCGTGTGCTCTTCCTCCCGGTGACCCACCAATCGCGACAACAATTTCATCAGGAAAGGGTGCATCTTGAATATTAAATTCGTGTGTTAAATAATAAGGTCTTAATCCACTATCAGTCTTATGCATCATTGGAATTGAAATTTTACATCCAGCAGGACCTCTTGTATTTGTAAAACTTAAATAGGAAGTTCCGCCCACAGCGTCTCTAAATTTATTTCCAAATCTTAAAGTATGAATAAATGCAGAAGCATGTTCGATTTCACCTTTTAAACCTACAACTGCTGCTTTACCGTAAGCTAAAACTTTATCTCCTGAGCCTATTTCTTTTATTAATTCAGGCACCAAAATATCTCCAAGCTTCGGAGCTAGCGCAAGAATTTCAGGTTTTAAGTCTTCAACAAAACCTTTATCAATCCAAGGATTTTTTATTACAGCAGCGACAGAAACAAGTAACACAGGTTCTTTTGCCTTTTTACCACCTTCAATAAAAGTTTTATCAACAAACTTTGAAAATTTTCTTAAATTTAAATCCATTATTAACTTGCTTGTTTTACCACTGTTTTTTCTAAATTTATTTTTGGAATTACTTCATCATTAAAAAGTTTAATACTTCTCATAGCATCTTCATGTTTTACGCCTGGCATGCTAGACCATACTTGTAAATTTTGAAGGTTAAGTTCAGATTTTAGTTCTTTAATTTTTTCAACAACATAATCAGGTGTACCAAACAACATATTTCTTTTATGTAAAAAATCATAATTTAATAAATCTAACTTGCCTTTAGTTTTAGGAAGTTCTTCATCAGGATCCATATGGTTGCCTAAACCTCTCCAATGGCAAACCCATCTCATATAATTTACCATTTGTTCTCCAGCTAGTTTTTTTGCATCTTCCATGGTTTCTGCAACAAACATATCTCTAACTAATGAAATTCCTTCTCCCATTGAAACATCTCTCTTTTCTGCTTCAGATTTTGCATTTTTGTATATTTCAAATCTTTTTTTCAAAGTTTTAACAGTAGGAATCCACATTATACAATTAATTCCATTTTTTGCAGCCCATTCAATAGATCCTGTAGAGTCTACTACTTGCCACAAAGGAGGATGAGGTTTTTGATATGGATGAGGAACAACACTAATTTTTTTAATTTGATTAGTTTTTAAATCTACAAAATCTTCGTTAGGTGGACTCATGTCGTGCTGCCAAACAAAGTTTGGCGAAGGGTAAGTATAAAATTCTCCTTTATGACTAAAAAATTTTTTAGTCCAAGCTTTTTTCATTACTTCTAGCGTTTCTTGAAATAATCTTTTATTTTTTGCTTGATCTTTTAAATCTGCTTCTATGTTCATGTGTACTGCTTCTCTTCCATATACACCTCTACCAATTCCAACTTCTATTCTACCTTTGGAAAGTTGATCTAACGCCGCAATATCTTCAGCTAATCTTATTGGATTCCAAAAAGTAATTACATTACACGCTTGTCCTAATCTTATTTGTTTTGTTCTCGCGGCAATATCTGTACACATCATTAATGGATTTGGTTGTACTTCCATGCCTTCGTGATTAAAATGATGTTCTGTAAACCAAATAGAATTCCAATTATTCTTGTCACAATAGTCAGCTATATCTCTAGCATCATCCAAAATTTCTGTGTAAGGTTTTTTTTTCCAGTTAGTAATATTACAAAAATATCCAATTTTCATATCCATCTCCTTAAAAACTTAAGTCGACCGATCCCACTTTCACTTTGTAATATGACGAGTTATGTATCGCTTTATTTCCAATGATTCTAATTGAACTTAATAAGATTGCAATGAACATCTAACAAATCATTTATTAAAGAAAATTGTTCTGATGTTGCAAAAATACGACAATAAACCCTCAAAAAATTGAGTAAAATCAACGTTTTTTGGTTATTTACCTCATGCAATATTCTTGAATTTAATGGTTTTATTAATTATTAAATTATATATCATAATGACTAACAAGTTTTTAAAGGGGGATTATTTGAAGATTAAATTTGTAGCATTTATAGGAGCAGTGGCGTTAATGCTAAGCGCATTAACAACGTCGCTAATGGCTTTCAGTTTTGGAGTAGGAGGAAGCTTTGGTGCGACTCATGTTGAAATAGATGGTACCGAAACTTTAAAAACCAGCAGCGCAACACAAACTGCAAAAGAGGATGCTCAAGCACCTTTAGGTTCAGCATATGCACAGATGATTGTAGGTGAAGGTACCTTCGGAGAAGGTAACGGATTTGCTATTGGTTATGAACACATTTTTGGTCAAGGGAAAAGAAGTCAAAAGACAGATAACGTAACTGACGTACGTGCTGACGAGGTATCTGCTACTGGTTCTCAATATGCAGAAGTGGTTTTCAAAAATTTTCATAATGTTTTCGTTGAAACGCCTGGTTTTACAGTGTTGGGTCTTTATTTAAAAGCTGGATGGGCAGATATGGATATTATAACAAACGAAGACCTTGTTACTCAGGGTACATGGCCCGATGCATCATCAGATGGCCCAATGTATGGTTTCGGATTTAAAAAATCAGCTGGAGGATTTCAAGTTAAGACAGAATTTAGTTATACCGATTGGGACAAAATATCAATAAGCTCTAGTTCTGACACTGCAAGTACCATTGATGCAACTCCAGAACAATGGTCATTTAAATTTGGCGTAGGATATAACTTTTAGTTAAATATAAGTTGAGCATTCAAAAACCCACTTGAGTAAAATTTAGTGGTTTTTTTTTACCAAAATCATTAATCTTAGAGTTTGTAAATTTATAGACAAAAAAAATGAAAACAGTTGTCAATAGTTGGAATGAGTGGGATTCATTAAAACACGTAATTTTAGGTCGTGCAGATGGGTGTTGCATTCCCCCCTCTGAACCAGCGGTTGATGGAAAAGTCCCAGAAGATTCAGATATGCGAGGTCAATTTGGTGTAAGACCAAAAGAAACTATTGATCGCGCAAATGAATTACTTGAAAATTTTGCTAATCTTTTAAAAAAAAGAGGTATAAGAGTTGATCGTCCAACTCCACTTAATTTTAACCAACCTATAGCTACACCAGACTGGAAAACTAAAAGCATGTTCGGAACTATGCCAGCAAGAGATATAATATTAACAGTAGGAAAAGAAATGCTAGAAGCCACGATGAGCTATAGATGTAGATTTTTTGAATACCTTAATTATAGACCGCTTTTAAAACAATATTATGATGAAGATCCAGAAATGCGCCATGAGTCAGCGCCGAAACCTAGATTAACCGATAAAAGTTTTCATCTAGATTATTTGTCAGACAAAATTGGTGTTCAAAAAAGACTAGAATGGACAGCCAAAAAGTTTTTTGTAACAACGGAAGAAGAATTTTTGTTTGATGCAGCTGATGTTTTAAGGTTTGGAAAAGACCTAATGGTTCAACACGGTTTTACAACAAATTTAAAAGGTATTGATTGGTTAAAAAGACACTTTCCAAATCATAGAGTTCATGCTCTTAATTTTCCTGGAGACCCATACCCTATTCATATAGATGCTACTTTTAATGCACTAAGACCCGGTCTAATAATAAACAATCCTAATAGACGTTTGCCTGATGAACAAAGAAAAATTTTTGAAAAAAATGATTGGAAAATAGTTGATGCGGCACAACCAGCTCACAATAAACCACCACCTTTGTGCTTTTCATCAGTATGGTTATCAATGAATATTTTGGTTCTTGATCCAAAAACTGTATGTGTTGAAAAGAGTGAAGTTTATCAGGCCGAACAATTAAGCAAACTAGGCATGGAAGTTGTTGAAGTTGATTTTCGAGACGTTTATCCTTTTGGAGGCGGGCTACACTGCAGTACTACTGATGTTTATAGAGAAGGTAAGTGTGAAGATTATTTTCCTAAACAATAATGAACATTAAATCAAACTATATAAAGCCAAAGTTCAAAAAAAAAATAAATCCAAAAATAGGCTTACTTGCACTTTCAACTGATCTTACAATAGAAAACGATTTTCAATCTATTTGTCAAAAGCTGCCTTTAGATTTATTTGTAAATCGTATACATAATGAGAATCCTTTAACTAAAGAAAATCTTTTAAAAATGTATACTCAAATAGAGCCAGTTACTCAAAAAATTCTACCTGGTCAAAAAATAAATACAGTTGCCTACGCGTGCACATCAGGAACAATAGCTATAGGAGAAGATAAGGTTAAAGAAAAAATTCAATTAGCCAAACCAGGTTGCTATGTCACAACACCGATCACTTCTGCTTTGAAAGCTTTTACAGAGATGAATGCAAAAAAGATTGCTTTATTTACCCCATATCC
>CACLKK010000009.1 GCA_902607525.1 uncultured Pelagibacteraceae bacterium
CATTGTGATCAAAATTTATTATTGATATTTCTTTAATTCCTTTTAGTATTTTTTGAGATTCTATTAGTCCAGAATGACTTTTATTTGGTAAATCAATTTGCGATGGATCTCCATTTACCACTAATTTAGAATTTTCTCCGATTCTTGTTAGAAACATTTTAATTTGTGTTCTTGTAGCGTTTTGCGCCTCATCAAGAATAGCGAAAGAATTTTTTAAAGTTCGACCTCGCATGAATGCTATTGGGGCTATTTCAATTACGCCTGATTCAATCTTTCTTTGAATTTTTTCATGATCATACAAATCGTGCAAAGAATCGTACAAAGGTCTTAGATAAGGATCTATTTTGTCCTTCATATCTCCTGGTAAAAAACCTAACCTCTCGCCAGCCTCTACTGCTGGTCTTGATAAAATGATTCTTTCAACTTTTTTTTCTAATAGCATTGTCAATGCCACTGCTACTGCCAAATAAGTTTTACCAGTACCGGCGGGTCCCAAGGACATTATTACTTGGTTAGTTTTAAGGGCCTTAACATATTCTTTTTGTTTTTTTGATCGTGGTATAACGGATCTTTTTGGTGTCTTAATAACCTCTTCTAACGGCTGAACTGTCGATTGATTGTTAATATCCTTTATCATGTCATTATTTAAAGATGCTATTATATCGCTTTTATCAATTTTTTTATCAGATCTGAAACGTTCAATTAAATATTCTATTGCATTTTTAACTTGCTCATTAGCATATTTTTCACCTTTAATTGTAATTGAATTACCCCTAAAGTAAATTCTAGAACCACTAACCTTTTCTAATTCTTTAAGATTATTATCAAGCGCTCCGACAATGCCCATCAAAATTTCATTATTAAACACATTTACACTTATTGAATCGTCTTTACCATATAATATTGAAATTTCTTTATTATATTTGTTTTCTTTATTTATTTTCATTTAAACTATGCAGCCTTTATTTTATTTTCAGCATGAGAACCGAACAAACTACTTTGATTATAAGAAGTAATTTTTACATTTACTAGTTTTCCAGATTCACATTGATCAGACTCGAATATTACAGGAGTTAAAAATCTATTTCTTCCAAAAAATTTTTTTTCATTTTTAATCTCGTTTTCTACTAATACTTCACAATATTGTCCTGGGTATTTTTTGTTATTTTGAAGCTGTATATTTTTTAAAACATCTTGTAAGTTTTTAAGTCTTTTTTACTTTCTTGTATATTATTTAATTTTTTTTTAGCCGCTGGTGTTCCCGGTCTTTCACTATAAATAAATGAAAAGGAATTGATAAAACCTACTCTTTCTATAAGGTCAATTGTATCTTTATAATCTTTTTCCGTTTCTCCAGGATAACCAATAATAAAATCACTAGAAAATTTAATATAACTATTAATACTTTTTAATTTTTCAATAATTTTTAAATAGTATTTTATATTATGTTTTCTGTTCATAGATTTTAAAATTCTATCTGATCCACTTTGAACAGGAAGGTGCAAAAAAGGCATAAGTTTTTCACAGTCCTTATAACAATCTATTAAATCATCTGTCATGTCATTTGGATGAGAAGTTGTAAATCTGATTCTTTTTAAATTATTTATATTATTTAATTCTCTTATTAACGAAGAAAGTCTATAGTTTTTTTTATTTTCTGAAAAATAATAAGCGTTTACATTTTGACCAAGCAAAATAATTTCTCTTGATCCGTTACTAACTAAACTTTTGGCTTCATCAATTATTTGATTGAATGGCCTTGAATACTCTGGACCTCTTGTATACGGCACAACACAAAAATGGCAAAATTTATCACAACCTTCTTGAATTGTTAGCAAGCTAGAAATTTTATTTTGTGAATTAGAAATTTTTCCCAATTCATCAAATTTTGTAATTACGTCAAACTCAGTTTCATTTACCTTTTTTCTTTTTCTTTCATAATCTAAAATTAAATCTCCAACTTTGTGATATGATTGCGGTCCAATTACCATATCAATATATGGCTCTCTTTTTATCATTTCTTCTGATTCAGCTTGAGCAACACAGCCAGAGACAATAACTAAAGGTTTTTTATTATTTCTAAAATCTTTTTTTACTCTTCCTATTTCATGATAAACTTTCTCTGTTGCTTTTTCTCTAATGTGGCAAGTATTTAGCACAAAGCAATCAGCTTCATTTCTTACTTTAGTTTTATTAAATCCTATTGTTGCCAGAACATCATAAATACGATTTGAATCATATTCATTCATTTGGCATCCGAATGTTTTAATAAATATTTTTTTAGACAATTTTTTTACTTTTTAATTTTTGAACCATATAATTCTAGTCTGTGATCAACAAGTTTATAACCAAGTTTTTCGGAAACTTTTTTTTGTAATCTTTCAATATCTTCATTAACAAATTCAATTATTTCTCCTGTATTGATATCTATTAAATGATCATGATGTTCGCGAGTAGTTTCCTCATATCTAGCTTTAGTGCCTTTAAAATCATGTTTTGCTAAAATACCAGCTTCTTCAAATAATTTTACAGTTCTGTAAACTGTAGCAATACTAATTTTAGAATCATGCCTATTAACTTTTTTATGTAATTCATCTACATCAGGGTGGTTATCTGATTCGGACATTACTTTTGCAATTACTCTTCTTTGATCAGTAAGCCTGACACCCTTTTTTTTGCACTTTTCTTCTATAGCATTACTCATAATATTTTACTTTTATTCTACATATTACAATTAATTTTTCAAAAACATTTTAGCTCAAATACAATGGTTTAATCAAATCTTCATCTAACAAACCTTTTAATTGAAGAAATTCCAGCTCATTATGATTTAAATCCACAATATTTAAATTATTTAATTTTAATATTTTATCATCGAAATCTTTGCTAATATTTTTTGGTATTACTTTAAATTCACTTTTATATTTATCGACTATTTCATCAATTAAAACTTCTTTTGCTCCTGAAATGCTCTTGAGTTCACTATTAAATTTTTTCATAAAATATTTTTCTCTAAATTTAATAAAACTAAATATGGTATCTTTTTTATTAAAAAATTTTGAACAAGACCACAAGAACGTATTATAGCCGCATAGTTTTAATTTTTTAGATAAGCTTATGCCTTTCGCTGTAGCTAAAGAGCTTCTCAAACCAGAAAAGTTACCTGGTCCCTGATTTACAAAAATTTGGGATATATTATCGAGCTTTAAGTCGTTTTCTTCAACAAAATCTAAAATACGTTTCATCAACAAATCATTAATGAATTTATCACTTTGCAAAACTTTGCTAAATGTTTTATTTTTAGTTTTTAAAAATAATGAACCTATCTCCGTGCTACAATCTATTGATAAAAAATTCATAATATCTGTATTGATACTACTATTACTATCAATAAGTAAATCCTTTGGTGAAAATTTAAATGAATTCAATCCTGATAAAGGTGTAATAGCTTTAATGTATCATCGTTTTAATGAAAATAAATATCCATCAACAAATATAAAAAATGAAATTTTTTTAGAACACTTAGATCAAATAAATAATTCTGAAATTGAATTTATTTCTTTCGATAAATTTAGTCAGATTATTAAAACTAAAATAGAAAAAAATTACTTACTTTTAACAGTTGATGATGCTTTTGAATCTTTTTATATAAATGCTTGGCCAGTACTTAAAAAGAAAAAAATTCCTTTCATTCTTTTTGTAAGTACTAGAGAGATAGGAAAGTATGGTTACATGACGTGGCAACAAATAAAAGAGATTGAGTCTAGTAATTTAGCCACTATAGGAAACCATAGTCATACGCATGAGTACTTGATTGATTGGGAAGAAGAAAAAATAAGAGATGATTTAGAAAAATCTATAAAAATTTTTAAAGAAAATTTAGATTATTCACCTAAATTATTTTCATATCCTTTTGGAGAATATAGTACGACACTAAAAAAAATTGTAGCTGATTTAAATTTTGAATTTGCTTTTGGACAACATTCAGGTGTTATAGATCCTAGTAAAGATTTTCTTGAATTACCAAGATTTCCAATAAATGAAAAGTATGGTGAATTGAAAAGATTTAAATCCATAATTCAAACTTTACCTTTTCCTTATGAAAAAATTACACCAGAAAATCGATATATTAAAGGAAATGAAAATCCTCCAAAAATTAAAATTAAATTTTTTAAAGATTTAATCGATATTAAAAATATCACATGTTATTCAAATGAAGGAAATATTTGGAGAAAATCAGATATTAAATTTACTAATCAAAATGAATTAGAAATCTTGCTTAAAGAAAAATTTAAAAGCGAAAGAGGAAGAATTAATTGTTCTCTTTGGGCAGAAAAAAATAAATGGCGATGGTTAGGTATACAATACGTTATTGCTGAATATTAGAATTATAAAGCTAAACCTTTTTTTAGCTTTGTAGGTAGCATTTCTGCTTTATCAAAATCTGTTAAAGAATTTTTTACTATAATATCATTAAGAATTCTTACATATTTTTCTCCTATTGATGCATAATTTTTTAAATATTCAGTTAAATCTAACCCAATTAACTGTTTCTTTTCCTCTCTTAACTGAGCTCTTACTTCTCTAAATTCGCTATAAGCTTTGTGAGTATTTAAATTATTTTTATAAGCTCTAACTGAAGCTTTCAGAACTTGAAATTGTAAAATTTTATGACTTTGATTGGGATCTTTATTTTTTGGGGATATACCTTTTTTGCTCCAAGTCCATTGTCCAAATAATGCATTACCTTCTAAGGCAAATCTAGATGTTCCCCATCCACTTTCATTTGCCGCTTGAGCCAGAGCGATAGAAACAGGAACAATATCCATCCTCATTTTAAGTTTTGATAAATCTTGATCATCAACTTTATACTCTTTAAATCTTCTTTTTAGCCAAACTCTCTCACCTACTGTGTTAAAGTTTTTGCCTAATATTTTAAAAAGTTTTTTTCTATCATCAAGAATCTTGTTATTTTCATCAATTATTAAAGGTAAAATAATCTTAATAAACAAATCTCTTTTCTTATGAGTATCTCCTAAAGTCTTAAGATCTTTGGGAAGTTTAGTTAGATATATTGGTTTTACTTTCTGTCCAGCTCTAACGCCTTTAAGATCATAACCCAAGTCATCAAAAAGATTAGAAGTGGTTTCTGCATTTAAACTTACCGTATTGTCATAATTTTCTTTGGGTTCTTCCTCTATAATTTTAGATTTCTTTTTGGCTTTTTTAGACTTAGTAATTTTTGGAGTTTTATATTCTTCTGCGACGTAAGTAAATTTAACTTCATTAACAACATTTTTTATATAAGGTCTCATCGTAATAAGACACCCTACTAAAAATATAAAAGCGAACGATAGATAAACATTTCGTATAGAATTTTGTTTTAACTCTTCTTTAGCAATAGCTCTATCGCTAGATCTATTAATTGGTAATTTAATACGATTTTTAATTAATAGTAACTCTAGTTGAGCAATAGAAAGTCTCTTTGAACTTCTAGCATAACTTTTTATCTCTACTACTCCATAAAGTTTTGCTAAATGAAGCAACTGCTCTCTATAAGATTTAAATAATTTTTCAATTTTTTTTGACAATTTTTATAGCGCCTCCACACTTTTTACTTCAGGTATATAATGACATAAAAGATTTTGTACACCTTGCTTAAGTGTCATAATTGAACTGGGACATCCTGAACAACTTCCTTTGAGTTCTACGGTAACTACTCCATCTTTATAAGATTTAAATGTTATATCTCCTCCATCTCTCGCAACCGCTGGTCTAACTTTTGTATCTAAAACTTCCTTAATTTTATTAATAACTTCGTTTGATTCATTTGGGCTTGTTTTTTGATCTGATTTATTTTGTTCTTTTTTTATAATTACTTCATTTCCTTTTGAGTAATAATCGTTAATTTCAGAAATAATACCATGCTTTAAATCCTCCCAATTTAAGGATTTTTCTTTTTTTACTGTAATAAAATCTTCTCCAAAAAATACCATTACGGTACCTTCCAAAGATAAAATTTTATTAGCCAGTGGAATCTTAACGCTCTTATCGCTCTTTAAAAATTCTACAGGTCCTACTTCCGAAACTTTTTTGCCTGGCAAAAATTTCAGCGTATCTGGATTTGGTGTATGCTCTGTATCAACCATTATCTTTCTTTTTATTATATAAAAATTCCCTTATCAAGTGAACTTTGTGAGACCAATAATCTCATAAATTTCTTTTAAATTATTTTTTGCTATTAAATCTGCTCTTTTTGCACCTGTCTCTAGAATTTGATCAAGATAACTTTTATCTTTTAGTAGTTTTTTTATTTCGTTTCCAATTGGACAAATTTTTTCTACTGCTGATTCGCTTAATTTATTTTTAAAAGTTGAAAAATTCTTGCCACCAAATTCTTTTAAAACTTCACTCACTTTAATTCCATTTAAACTTGCAAAAATAGATATAAGATTTTTAGCTTCGTCTCTATTTTCAAGTCCATTTATTTCTGAAGGAATAGGATTATTATCTGTCTTAGCCCTCTTAATTTTTTTATCAATAATATCTTTATCATCTTTTAAATTAATACGACTCTGATCAGAATCTTCAGATTTACTCATTTTTTTTTTTCCATCTCTTAAACTCATAACTCTAGAAATCTCTTTTGGAATCAATGGTTCTACTATTGGAAAATAATTTCCACATTTAAAATCGTTATTAAATTTTTTTGCAATATCTCTTGTTAGCTCTAAATGTTGTTTTTGATCTTCTCCTACTGGAACATGAGTTGCTTTGTATATAAGTATATCTGCAGCCATTAAATTGGGGTAAACCAAAAGACCTACGCTGGCATTTTCTTTATTAACGCCAGCTTTTTCCTTAAACTGAGTCATTCGGTTCATCCATCCAATTCTTGCAACACAATTAAAAATCCACGCCAGCTCACTGTGTGCTGAAACGCTAGCTTGATTGAATATAATATTTTTTTCAGGATCCAAACCTGAAGCAATAAAAGTAGCTATTGTTTCTAAAATATTAGATTTTAAGTCTTTTGGATCTTGGTGATTTGTAATTGCATGCAGGTCAACTATACAATAAACACACTCAAATTTATTTTGTAATTCAACAAAATTTTTTATTGCTCCTAGGTAATTTCCTAGATGTAAATTTCCTGTAGGCTGAACTCCTGAAAATACTCTTTTTTTATGCATATGCAAAATTTGTTACTTCAATTTAATATCTTTAAACTTAAATGCTCCTGAAATATTTGAAATTAAAAAATAAATTATTAAACTAATTATTACTATAATAAATAAGTAAATGAATTTCCAACTCTCGTTATAGTCGAATTTATCTGAAAAAAAGCCTAACAATAAATATAAAGCTAATCCCATTACAACCACAGATAATATCATGCGAGGAAATTTATAAATAAATTTATTATCAAAAATATATAAATCTCTTTTTTTTATAAAATAGTAATGCATAAAAACATTTATCCAGGAAGAAATTGAGGTTGCTATTGGTATTATAATGAAACCCAATTTACTGAATAGGGACACGCTAATCGTGATATTTAAAAAAACAGAAACCACTGACAAATAAAAAGGTGTCTTCGTATCATTTCTAGCAAAAAAGAAATTTGAAAAAATTTTTAATATAGAAAATGCTGGAACGCCAAAAGCAAAAAATGTAAGAGCAATAGCAGTATTAACAACGCTTAGATTATCAAACGATCCATAACCAAATAAGGATGTGATAATTTCTTCTGAGGCTAAAATTAAGGCTACTGCAGCTGGTACAGATAAAAATAAACAAAGTTCTAAAGCTCGATTTTGTAAATTATTAATTTGTCCTAAATTATTATTTTTAACATGTTTAGATAGCTCTGGAAGCATGACCGTACCAACAGCGATTCCTGCTACGGCAAGATTCATTTGATATACTCTATCAGCATAATAAAGATAAGAAACTGCACCAGCTTGAAAAGAAGCTATTATTGTTCCAACTAAAATATTAATTTGCGTTACGCCAGATGAAAAAATACTTGGAAGTAATTTTTGAAAAAAAAACTTTATTTTTTTATCTATTTTAATCTTAATACTTAAAATTGGTTTAAAATTATTTCTAACAAAAAATAATAGAAGCACTAACTGTAAAAAACCTGCCAATGAAACTCCATAAGATAATATTAGAACATCAGATGTATTAAACAATTTTGAAAAAAATAGAGATCCAATTAACACAACATTTAATATGATAGGTGCAGCAGCAGCTGCTGCAAATTTATTATAAGAATTAAGTATTGCTGCAAAAAAAGAAGCTAAACATATAAAAAAAAGAAAAGGAAAAGTTATCCTACTTAATTCTACTGCTAGTTTTAATTTTTCTGGGTCATTATAAAAACCTGGCGCTATTAAAAAAATTAATTGTGGCATAAAAATTTCAGCCACTAGTACAAAAATTAATAAAATAATGAAAAGTAAATTAAACACATTTTTTGCAAAACTATCAGCCTCAGTTTTATTTTCTGCAAGTGCCCCAGCATAACTGGGGATGAATGCTGCATTAAAAGTTCCTTCTGCAAATAATCTTCTAAATGTGTTTGGTAATCTAAAAGCTACAAAAAATGCATCCGCAAAAAGGCTAGTTCCCAAAAAAATTGCAATTAAAATGTCTCTAACATAACCAAGTATTCGACTTATTAACGTAAAAAAACCAAATGTGGAGGTTGAAGCTATTAAGTTCATCTTGACATGTAAGCCTTATTTTTGTGACAATTGTAAGATACTTGCTTTTCAAATGAAGAAAAAGTCCAAAATAGAAAGATACACAGACCAAGAAGCTTTGGACTATCACAATAGTGGAAAATCAGGAAAAATTGAAATTTTATCTTCAAAACCAATGACGAGCAAAAGAGATCTGGCTCTCGCGTATTCTCCTGGTGTTGCCGCTCCTGTTAAAGTTATAGCACAAAATCCTGACGCTGCTTATGACTATACTACTAAAGGAAATTTGGTAGCAGTTATTAGTAACGGTTCAGCGATACTTGGATTAGGAAATTTAGGAGCTCTTGCATCAAAACCAGTTATGGAAGGTAAAGCAATATTATTTAAACGTTTCGCAGATATAGACTCTATAGATTTAGAAATAGATTCATCAAATGCTAATGAAATTGTTAACTGCATAACAAGTCTCTCAAAAAGTTTTGGGGGCATAAATTTAGAAGATATAGCTGCTCCAGATTGTTTTGTCATAGAGCAAAAATTAAGAGAAAAATTAGACATTCCAATATTTCATGATGATCAACATGGTACTGCAATTATTACTTTAGCAGCATTAATTAATGCACTAGATATATCAAAAAAATCACTAAAAAATATTAAAGTTGTCGTTAATGGTGCTGGAGCATCAGCTATAGCTTGCACAAACTTATTTAAAAGCAGCGGGGTTCCAAATAATAATATAATAATGATAGATAGAAAGGGAGTTTTATATCGTGGTAGAGATAATCTTGATCAGTGGAAATCAGCACATGCGATAGATACAAAATTAAGAACTCTTAAAGAAGCTATAAAAAACGCTGATGTATTTTTAGGTTTATCTACAAAAGATATACTTACAAAAGATATGGTAAAATCAATGGCAAAGAACCCTATTATTTTTGCCTGTGCAAACCCTGATCCTGAAATCAGTCCTGAAGATGTCCATGAAGTAAGGGAGGATGCAATTGTAGCAACAGGTAGATCTGACTATCCTAACCAAGTTAATAATTTAATTGGATTTCCATATATTTTTAGAGGAGCGCTGGATGTTAGAGCAAAAACTATTAATGAAGAAATGAAAGTTGCAGCTGCACATGCAATAGCTGAACTTGCAAGAGAACATGTACCAGATGAAGTTGTAGCAGCCATGGGTGGAGAAAGACCAATATATGGAAAAGAATATATAATTCCTTCAACTTTTGATCCTCGGTTAATAAGCGTAATACCAGTTGCGGTAGCGAAAGCAGCCACAAAAAGTGGAGTAGCAAGAAAAAATATAGAAAATTTTGAAATTTATAAAGAACAACTAAAGCAGAGATTAGATCCTTCGACAACTATTATGCAAGGTGTGAATACCCAAATAAAAAAATCACAAAAAAAAGTTGTTTTTGCTGATGGTGAAGATGAAAATACATTAAAAGCTGCGATAGCTTTTAAAACTAATGGACTTGGAATTCCAGTGTTAATAGCAAAGAAAGAAATTGTTAAAGCAAAACTTAAAGAAATTGGTTTAGATGAAAATTATAAAATAGAAATAGTAAACTCAACTGACGCAACAAAGAGAGAGAAATATGCAAAATTCCTTTACGGAAAATTGCAACGTAAAGAAGGTTTGCTTCAAAGAGACTGCGATAGATTAGTTAGAAATGATAGGGTTATCTGGGGAACTTGTATGGTTTCATGTGGAGATGCTGATGCATTAGTTACTGGCAACACAAGAAGATACACGTCAACATTGGATAAAGTAAAACGTGTAGTTGATCCTAGATCTGGAGAAATAATCTTTGGATTAAATATCATGGTTAATAGAGGCAGAACTGTATTTATATCGGATATAACAGTTCATGAAATTCCATCTGGAGAACAGCTTGCTGAAATAGCAATATCATCTGCGAGAGTTGCTAGATTATTTGGTTTTGATCCAAAAGTTGCATTATTATCTCATTCTACTTTTGGTACTCCAAAAACTAGATCTACAAAAAATATAAGGGATGCCGTTGAAATATTAAAAGAAAAAAAAGTTGATTTTAAATTTGATGGAGAAATGCAACCAGATGTTGCTTTAGATGAAAAGTATAAAGATCTTTACCCATTTTCAGAAATTGTAGGTAATGCAAACGTTTTGATTATGCCGGGAAGACATAGTGCTGCTATTTCATTTAAATTAATGAAAAGCCTAAGTGCAGTTAAGGTCGTTGGCCCTTTGTTGATTGGACTGGGAGAACCTATTGAAATTGCTCCATTAAGATCATCAACTAGTGATATATTAAATTTAGCTTCTGTTGCGGCCTATTCTGCAGATATAATTGATTATAATAAAAATAAAAAAAATTAGTTTATTCTTTTTGTCTACTCAGATCAGATACCAGTAAAATACTAGTAACAAGTTCTTTAAGATCTACTATTTGTTTTGCTTCTTGTATAATTTCTTTTTTTTCATCTTCAGTATGGGCAATGCCAAAAATATAAGTTTTTTGATTAATTGTATCAATATTAAAATTTGCAGCTTTAACATTTTTATTTAATATTAATGCTGTTCTAAGTTGTGAAGTAACTAAAACATCCATTGCTGTATTTTTAAAAGAAAATTTTTGTTTTATTGCAATATTATTTTTAACTGATCTAGCTCCTTTAGTTTCCCATGCCATTTTTGTTATTATTAATTTTTCTTCAGCTTTATCTACTTTGCCACCTAAAAAGATTCTACCATCCAAAACTTTTACTGTTACAATCAGCAGATATTTTTTTTCTGTTAGGGCTAATCTTGCTATTAAATTTTTTTGCATAATTGAATCATCTATTTGGGTGCCTAAAGTTCTAGGATCAAGAGCCACGCTTACTCCGGTGCCAAATACACCGCCTGAAGACGAACCAACACAAGATGATAAAAAAAATAAAGCAAATAATATTAGAATATTTTTTCTCATTTTATTTCTTAAATTTTAAACAATATTTATAAATCAATTTTTTCGATAAATTTTCTTTTTTTGAAATAAATTCTACAACGTCTTTATGGGTATATTTATTTAACATTTTTTTTATTTCTATTTTAACTGATTCGTTGATTTCTTCTTTAATATTTTTATCTTTATTTTTTTGTGACAAAACGACAGTAAGCTCACCTTTTATGCTGTTAGGTAAGATTTTATCTGACTGGGTACTGCCTCTAATAAATTCTTCGTGAATTTTGGTCATCTCTTTAGCTATCAATATTTTCCTATCAATAAAATATTTTTTAAATTTTAATAAATAGAAATTTATTTTTATTGCAGGAATAAAAAAAACTATTGAATAATTAATATTAGATAAGCTATTAAGAACACTTTCTAACTCTTTTTCTTTTTTAGATAAAAAACCATAAAAAAGATATTTATCACTAAAGCCAGAAACGCTAATTGCTGAAGTTGCTGCTGAGGGTCCTGGTATTGGATGTACAGTTATGTTTGAATCTATACACTTATTTATAAGTATCATCCCAGGATCAGAGATAGCTGGTGTTCCAGCATCAGAAACTAAAGAAATAATTTGTCCTTTTTTTATAGCATCAACTATTTCATCACTAACTTTTTTTTCATTAAATTTGTGGTAGGAAAAAAGTTTTTTTTTAATTTTAAAATAAGAAAGTAATTTACCTGATCTTCTGGTATCTTCGCATAAAATAATGTCTGATTTTTTTAAAATATTTAAGGCTCTATATGTTATATCCTCCATGTTTCCAATTGGAGTGGACACCAAGTAAAGCCCAGAGCTAATTGTTTGATGTTTATTTTTGTCCATTTGATGCCTAAATTGCATTTTATGTTATTTAAGCCGATTTAAATTTATGAAAAAACTGCTTATATTTTTAATACTAACCTATTTATCATTTACAATAAATAGTAGTGCAACAACTGAAGTAGAAAAAAAATTAGAAAATCAAAAAACATTAAAAATAGGTGTTCTTCTTCCTTTATCTGGAAAATTTCAGGAAATTGGAGAATCTTTTTTAAAAGCTATTCAGTTAGCTTTATATGACATCGCAAATGAAAATATAATAATTTATCCTCAAGATAGTAAAGGAAATGCTTTAGATAGTTATTTATCTGCAAAAAAATTTGAAGAAAAAGGAATAGAAATTGTAATAGGTCCAATTTTTTATGAAAGTTTAGAAAGACTGAACGAAATAGATAGTATTACATTTATATCATTAACTAATAAAACAAAAGAAATTCCAAAGAATACAATCGCCTTTGGTATTAATATTGAGTCTCAAATCGATGCTCTAAAAAAATATTTAAATCAAATAAAAGTCTCCAAAACTTTGCTTTTATCACCAAATACTGAATTTACATATCAATCTGAATCTGTTGCAGAAAAAGATGCATTAAAATTTTATAGAACATATTCATACGACATTAATCCAAAAAAAATAACGGGTGAAATAGAAAAAATAACTAAATATAGAGAGAGAAAAAAAGATTTAGAAAGAAGAATTAAAATCCTAGAAAAATCTGATTTATATAAACATAAGCAAGAACTAAAACAATTAGAACAAATGCATACTTTAGGTAAAGTAAATTTTGATTCAGTTGTTGTTATAGATTTTGGAGAAAGATTGAAAAGTGTTTTAACTTCTTTTATGTTTTCTGATGTATCCAGTAAAAATGTTAGTTTTTTTACTATCAACCAATGGTTCGACGAAACTTTTTTTAATGAAAATGCTATGCAAAATTTACACTTTCCTTCGGTTGATTTAGAAAATTTAAAAAAATTTAATAAAAGATTTTTAAATACATTTAAAGAAGAGCCTAATAAAGTATCGATACTCGCATATGATGCGCTTGGATTAATTTATTATTGTTGGATTAATAATAACTTTAATTTTAAATCAGAACAATTATACAGTAAAAAGGGGTTTAAAGGACTTCATGGTGAATTTTTCATTGATGGCAATTTAACTCATCAAAAATTGAAAATTTATAAAGTTTCTGAAAAAAAATTTATTAAAGTATATTAAATAAAAAATTTTTTAATTTTTTTATACGCTTTATATCTATGATCAATAGAAATTTTTTTTTTATATTTCATTTCTGCAAAAGTTTGATTATATCCTGTCGGAATAAAAATTGGATCATAACCAAAACCATTTTTTCCTTTTTTTGAATTTGAAATTTTACCATTTATAATTCCAGTGCTTGAATATATTTTTCCACTAGGCCAGAAAATTGTTAGACAACAAATAAATCTAGCTTTGTTATAATTATACCAATTTTTTTTTTTATTCTCCATTTTTTTAAAAACTTTTTTAATAGCTAAATTAAAATTACTTTTTTTTCCCGCCCATCTTGAAGAAAAAATTCCTGGTTCTCCATTTAATAAATCTATTTCTAAACCCGAATCATCGGACAAACAAACTAGATTAGTTTTTTTTGAAAAAAATGAAGCTTTAATAAATGAATTGTCTTTAAAGCTTTTGCCTATTTCTCTTGGTGAGGAAATATTAAATTTTTTTGGTGAATATTTTTTTACATTTTTTGGTAACAAATCGCATATTTCCTTATATTTTCCTTGGTTATTTGTGCCAACTAGAATTTCTTTAATTTTAATCATTTTATACTAGTAATTTTTTTTTAAGTGACCATATATCATGTTGATGACAAAATCAGAAAAAAATGAACTAAAAAAATCAACTGTAGATATAAAGAATAAAAATGAAAATAATGATAAAAAAGTAACAGAAGAAACTACAGAAGAAAAGCTAGAAGCCACACAAGAAAAATTACTAAGAACAATGGCAGAAATGGAAAACCAGAGAAGAAGATTCGAAAAAGAAAAAAAAGAAGCATTTGAATTTGGTGGATTTAATTTTGCTGCTGAAACATTATCTTTAATAGATAATATTGATCGAGCTATTACATCTTTTAAAAATGACGATTCTTTAAAAAACAATAAAGATTTAAATAAAATTATAGATGGAATAGAAGTTGTAAAAAAAGATTTAGTATCGATTTTTAAAAAAAACGGTATTGAACCAATAGATTGTATCAATAAAAAGTTTGATCCAAATTTCCATCAGGCTATGCTTGAAATTGATAATAACGCAAAAGAACCTGGCACTGTTGTCCAGGAAATACAAAAAGGTTACATGATGAAAGACCGTCTACTTAGACCTTCTCTTGTTGGGGTGGCCAAAAAAAGAGAGGAAAAAGAGGAAAAAAAATGACTTTTTTAACTTGTAGTAGCCAAAAAAACACCCATATAGCAACGAAAGGAACAAAATATTATGAGTAGAGTTATTGGAATAGACTTGGGTACAACAAATTCATGTGTAGCTGTAATGGAAGGTACACAAGCAAAAGTATTGGAAAATGCTGAAGGAGCAAGAACTACTCCTTCTGTAGTTGCTTTTGGAGAAAATAATGAAAAGCTGGTTGGACAATCAGCAAAAAGACAAGCTGTAACCAATCCCGAAAATACTTTGTTTGCTGTAAAAAGATTAATTGGAAGAAATTTTGAAGATCAAACAGTTAAAAAAGATGTAGCAAAAGCTCCATATAAAATTATTAAATCAGATAAGAACGACGCGTGGCTAGAATCAAGAGGCAAAAAATATTCACCATCACAAATATCTGCTTTCATTTTGCAAAAAATGAAAGAAACTGCAGAAAAATATTTAGGACAAGAAGTTAAGCAAGCTGTAATTACTGTTCCGGCATATTTTAATGACTCACAAAGACAGGCAACTAAAGATGCTGGAAAAATTGCCGGTCTAGAAGTTCTTAGAATTATAAACGAACCAACCGCTGCTTCTTTAGCTTATGGTTTAGATAAAAAAGGTGGAAAAAAAATAGCAGTATATGATTTAGGTGGGGGTACTTTTGATGTATCTATTCTCGAAATTGGAGATGGTGTTTTTGAAGTTAAATCTACTAATGGTGATACCTTTTTAGGAGGAGAAGATTTTGATGACAAAATTGTTAGTTATCTAGCAGATGAATTTAAAAAAGACAATGGAATAGATTTAAGAAATGACAAACTTGCACTTCAAAGACTTAAAGAGGCTGCAGAAAAAGCTAAAATTGAACTTTCTTCTGCTGCACAAACTGAAATTAATTTACCTTTTATTACTGCAGATAAAACTGGTCCAAAACATATAAACATAAAATTAACAAGAGCAAAGCTTGAAGCTCTGGTTGAAGATTTAGTTAACAAAACACTTAAACCCTGTGAAATAGCTTTAAAAGACTCTGGATTTAGTGCCGCCGAAATAAATGAAGTTGTTTTAGTTGGAGGTATGACAAGAATGCCAAAAATAGTTGAAACAGTTAAAACTTTTTTTGGAAAAGATCCAAACAAAAGTGTAAATCCAGATGAGGTTGTTGCAATGGGAGCAGCAATTCAAGGTGGAGTTCTTCAGGGAGATGTAAAAGATGTTCTTCTTTTAGATGTTACACCTTTATCTTTAGGAATTGAAACATTAGGAGGAGTATCTACAAAACTTATTGAAAAAAATACAACAATACCTACTAAAAAAAGCCAAGTTTTTTCTACTGCTGAAGATAACCAACCTGCAGTTTCAATCAGAGTTTTGCAGGGTGAAAGAGAAATGGCAGCTGATAATAAACTTTTAGGAAATTTCGAATTAGTTGGAATACCAAATGCTCCAAGAGGAATTCCTCAAATTGAAGTGACATTTGATATTGACGCTAATGGAATAGTAAGTGTTTCTGCAAAAGACAAAGGAACTGGAAAGGAACAAAAAATACAAATTCAAGCTTCTGGAGGTCTTAGTGATGATGAAATTAAAAACATGGTAAAAGACGCAGAATCAAATAAAGAAGCTGATAAGAAAAAAAGGGAAACGGTCGATGCAAGAAATCAAGCCGATATGATAATCCATACAACAGAAAAAAATTTAAAAGAACATGGAAATAAAATTTCTGAAGCAGACAAAAAAGCTATAGAAGGTGGCATTTCGGAATTAAGGAATGCTCTTAAGGGTACAGATACAGAAGAAGTGAAGAAAAAAACACAAGCTTTGATTCAGACTTCAATGAAACTTGGAGAAGCAGTATACAAAAGTCAGCAAAAGGATGCTGGAAAAAAAGATACTCAGCAAAACCAAAGTTCTAATACCAAAAATCAAAGTAAAGAAAATGTTGTTGATGCAGATTTTGAAGAAGTAAAAGAAGATAAAGATAAAGATAAAGATAAAGAAAAAAGAGCCTAAGTCAAAAGACGTAAAATGTCGGTAAATATATGGCAAAAAAAGATTATTATGAAGTCTTGGGCGTTATTAAATCATCTTCTCCTGAAGAAATAAAAAAAGCTTATAGAAAATTAGCATTAAAATATCACCCAGATAAAAATAAAGGTGATAAAGCTGCTGAATCAAAATTTAAAGAGGCTAGCGAAGCTTATCACGTACTTTCTGATAAAGAACGAAGAACAAATTATGATCAATTTGGCCATGCAGCCTTCGAAGGAGGAGGTGGAAGAGGAGGTTTTTCAAATTTTGATTTTTCGAGTGCCTTTTCAGATATATTTGGTTCAGATATTTTTGATGACTTTTTTGATGGATTTGGAGGAACAAGAGGTAGGGGTCGAAGAAGATCTACAAATTTTAGAGGAGCAGATCTAAGGTACGATTTATCTATTTCCTTAGAAGATGCATATAATGGAAAAAAACAAGAAATTAATTTTTCATCTTCTGACAAATGTGCAACATGTAATGGATCTGGAGCGGAACCAGGATCAAAACCGATTTCTTGTTCTGCATGTGGAGGACACGGTCAAGTACGATCAAGCCAAGGTTTTTTTACAATTCAACAAACTTGTCCTGAATGTACAGGTTCCGGAGAACAAATTTCAGACCCATGCAAAGAGTGTAAAGGTATGGGTAAAAAACAAACCAGAAAAAAGATATTTACTAATATTCCAAAAGGTGTAGACGATGGAACAAGAATAAGGTTATCAGGGAAAGGAGAAGCGGGTATAAAAGGATCAGGAAATGGAGATTTATATATATTTGTATCGGTAAAATCACATAGTATTTTCAAAAGATCAGATGAAAATCTTTTTTTTGAATTTCCAATTTCACTTGCTGATGCAACGCTTGGAGCAACTGTGGAAGTGCCGACTATTGACGGTGGAAAGGCAAAGGTAAAAATTCCAGCTGGAACTCAAAATGGTAAACAATTTAGATTGAAAGAAAAAGGTATGCCAATGATGAGAAGTAAAAATTATGGAGATTTATATATTCAGGCAATTACAGAAGTGCCTGTTTCTCTAACAAAAGAACAAAAAAAACTGTTAGAAGAATTTAAAAAATTAGAAGATGCAAAAACTAATCCTATAATGAAAGATTTTTTTGAAAAAGCAAAAAAATTTTGGAGAAATTAAATGAAAAAAATTAATTTAGCTGTCACAGGATGTCTTGGACGAATGGGACAACAAATAATTAAATCTGCTAAAAATGAAAAGAATTTTAAATTAGTTGCAGTTACAGAAAATAAAATAATTAATAAAAAAATATCTGGTTTAAAACCTCAATTAAATTCAGTATATGCATTTAAAAATGCTAATATGATTATTGATTTTACAATTCCAAAATGCACTTTAGAAATACTAAAAATTGCATCAAAACTAAAAAAAAGAGTGGTTATTGGAACTACCGGTTTTTCTAAAAAAGAGGAAAATCAAATAAAAAAATATTCAAGAAAAATACCTATACTTAAAGCAGGGAATATGAGTTTGGGCATCAATTTGTTAATGTATTTAACTGAAATAGCTTCTAAATCTCTTGGAAATAATTTTTTTAGCAAAATTTTTGAAGTACATCATAGACATAAAAAAGATCATCCGTCAGGGACCGCGTTGATGCTTGGAAAAGGTATCGCCATAGGAAAAAACAAGGAATTTTATAAATTACTTGGAAAAAAATATTTAAATAAAAAAACTTTTCCTTACAGTAAAAAAATCAATTTTAATTCAATCCGAAAAGGTCAAATTGTAGGAAATCATAAAGTTCTCTTTTCAAGTGGAAAAGAAACTATCATTTTAGATCATGAAGCCTTCGATAGATCCCTTTATTCTGAAGGTGCCCTTACTGCAGCTAAGTGGTTAATGAGTAAAAAGCCTGGACTTTACTCAATGAGAAACGTATTAAATTTTAAATGAAATCAAGGGAAATAAATTCTCTTTTCAAAAATTTAAGCAAAGTAATAAAAAATCCTAAAACTGATCTTTCGTACAAAAATAAGTTTACTTTGCTAGTATCCGTAGTTCTTTCTGCACAATGTACTGATGTAAATGTTAATAATGTAACTAAAAACCTTTACAAAAAATATAATAAACCTCAACATTTTGTTAAACTTGGTAGAAAAAGAATAGAAGTTTTAATAAAAAAAATTAATTTTTTTAGAAATAAGGCTAAAAGTGTTTATTTATTATCAAAAAAATTGATTGAAAAATACAATAGTGAAGTTCCAAAAAATTTTGAAAAATTAATCGATCTTCCGGGTGTAGGTCGAAAAACTGCGAGCGTCGTATTAAATGAAGGTTTTGGAATGCCCACTATCGCAGTTGATACTCACGTATTTAGAGTTAGTAACAGAACAGGCTTAGCAATTGGTAAAAATCCTGACGAGGTCCAGAAAAATTTATATAAAATAGTTCCTAAAAAGTATCAAAAAAAAGCTGGCCATACACTACTTCTTCATGGAAGACACACTTGCAAAGCTAGAACACCTTCGTGTAAGACATGTGTAATAATTAAATTTTGTAAATATAAAAACAAGGAACTTTCATGAAAGTATTAGGAATTGGAAACGCTATAGTTGATGTAATTTGTAAAGTAGAAGAAAGCTTTTTATCTAAAAACAATCTAACAAAAAGTACTATGAAGCTGGTTGATGAAGCAGAATTTAAAAAACTGTTATCAAAACTAAAAATTGAAGAAACTATTTCTGGAGGATCAGTTGCAAATTCTATTGTTGGTCTTTCACAACTTGGTAATAAAGTAGGTTTTATGGGAAAGGTTAGTGAAGACGCGTTAGGAAATAAATATGAAGAGGGTCTTAAAAAAGAAAAAGTAGAATATTTTTATTCAAAAAAAAAAGAAGAATTACCTACGGGAACTTGTCTAATATTAATTACTCCAGATTCTGAAAGAACAATGTGCACTTTTCTAGGAATAGCAGGAAAGATAAATGAAAACGATGTTGATATTAATGCAATTAAAAATAGTGAAATGACTTTTTTAGAAGGATATTTATGGGATGAAGGTGATCCTAAAAAAGCATTTGATAAAGCAATTCAAAATTCAAATAAAGCTGCAATGTCTTTATCAGATTTATTTTGTGTAGAAAGACATAAATCAAATTTTTTATATTTAGTAAAAAATAAATTAGACATTACGTTTGCAAATGAACAAGAAATTATATCTTTAATTGATGCTAAAAATTTCGAAGAAGTAATTTCATTTGGAAAACAACTTAAAAAATTAATAGTAATAACTCGTGGAGAAAAAGGAAGTATAGCAATAAATGGTAATGATGTTTATGAATGTGATAGTAAAAAAAATCTAAAAATTATAGATCTTACTGGTGCTGGTGATCTTTTTGCTGCAGGATTTTTGCAAGGTTATATAAACGGTTCAATAATTAAAGAAAGCCTTCAAATGGGAACTGACATGTCTTCAAAAATAATTCAAAAAATTGGAGCTAGACTAAAATAATTTTTTTTTTTCTTTTAAAGCTTCCTTTTCCTTTTTTGGGTTTAATTACACGTTTTCTATATTTTGCAGTCAATAAATCTCTAGCAATAAAATTTCTTGTTTTTTTTTTCAAATATAATACCCCTCGCTATTATTTTTTATAAAATTAGTATCACCAAATTTTTCTAATATTTTTTTTCTTAATCTATGTATATGTGTTTCAACTGTATGAGTTTCGCTTTCTTCAGAATATTTCCAAACTTTTTTTAAAACTAAATTTCGATTTATTGGCCCATTTTCTTTACTAAATAAAACAAGAAAATCTATTTCCTTTTCTGATAGTTGTAGCTCGAGGTTGTTTTTTTTTATTTTACGTTCATTTTTATCAACTATATAATCACCTAAGTTTATTAGTGAATTTTTTTTAAATTCATATTTTGCAATCAGTGAAATAATTTTTTTTTCAAAATCTAGTATTCTAAAAGGCATTTTTAGGCTCTCCTGCGAACTACTGAATATTTTTTTTTCTTGTTCAGAATTTTCTGTAATTACAATCGATGGTAAATCATTTATTTTCTTTTTATTGAAAGAATTGTTAAAAAAAATGAATAATTTGTTTTCTTTAGTATTATCCTCAATACATAAGTCTATATTCTCATAATACTTAATTTTGAATTTAGAAAATAACTTCATTTCATTGATAATTTCAGAAAAGATTTTATTTCCTATAATTGATATAATAAAATTACTCATTGGAAATAAGTCATATGAATATTATTATAAAAAAACATTTTCTCTTATATAAAGGTTATAAATTAAAATGCAGCCTTGGTAAATCGGGGTTATCTCGCAATAAAAGGGAAGGTGATTTTGCAACCCCCAAAGGCCTTTTCAAGCTTGGCTTGCTTTATTACAGGAAAGATAGAGTTAAATTAACAAAATGTTTAATTAAAAAAAAAGCTATAAAAAAAAATATGGGATGGTGTGATGACAGCAAAAGTAAAAAATATAATCAAGAAATATCTTTCCCATTTAAATACAGCGCAGAAAAATTTTATCGGAAAGATAATATTTACGATATTTTAATTAATATAAAATATAATCACTTTCCAATAGTAAAAAATAAAGGAAGTGCAATTTTTTTACATTTGAGCAAAAAAAAATATAGACCAACAAATGGTTGTATAGGTATTAAAAAAATAGATTTCTTAAAAATACTCCCATTAATTAACTATAAGACAAAAATTTTAATTAAATAGATTTTCTTTCACCTAAAATAAGAGTTCCTAGTCTTAAAAAAGTTGAACCGCTGGATACAGCTTTTTCAAAATCAGAACTCATACCCATGCTTAATTCTGAAAGATTCAATTTTACTGCATTTTCTTTTAATACATTAAAATATTTATCACTATTATCATCAATTGGAGGTAAGCACATTAAGCCAATAATATTTAAAAATAAATCTTTTTTACAATAGTCATAAAAATTAGCAAGTTCTTTTAAATTAATTCCAGATTTTTGTTCTTCATTAGCAAGATTAACTTGGATAAATAATTTAACATTTTTATTTAATTCTTTTTGACAATGAGAAAGTTTTAAAGCTAATCGTTCATTATCAAGAGAATGAATATAATCAAATAATTTAACAGCTTTTTTAGCTTTATTGCTCTGGAGTTTGCCAATCATATGTAACTTCAAATTTTTATTCTGTTGTTTTATTTCAGACCACTTATTTTCTGCCTCTTGAATTTTATTTTCTCCATAATGAATATGGCCATTTTTAATTAGCAATTTAATCTTATCTAGGGGGAAGGTCTTGGTAACAACAATAATATTAGGAAGAGATTTAAGCTGTTTTTTATTTATAATATCATTGACCTTGTTTTTAATTAGATTTAATTGTTCTAAAGCTGTATGCATAAAAATCTACCAAAATTTTTCATTTTCATAGATAAATACAATAATGAAATATTTAAAAATAAAAACATAAATATTGGCGTAATTTACAGGAATTATAAGGATAGAAATAGAGAAAACCAATTAATAAAAATCGCTAGAGCTTGTAAACAAAATAGATATCAGCTTTTTATATCAAATGACCTTAAACTCGCACATAAAGTTAAAGCAGATGGTATTTACATTCCTTCATTTAATAAAACAAAAAACTTTTCTAACTTAGAAAAAAGAAACATAACAATTATAGGATCAGCACATAATCAAAAAGAAATTTATAAAAAAATATCACAAAATTGTAAAACTATATTTTTATCTCCACTATTTTATGTAAAAAAATCAAAAACATTTTTAGGATTACATAAATTTAATTACTTATCTTTTGCTAATAAAATTAAAATTTTACCTTTAGGTGGTATTTCTAAAAATAATATACGAAAACTTCAAATATTATCTGTTGAAGGTTTTGGTGGAATAAGAATATTCAAAAAAAAAACCGGCCTCAAAGAGGCCGGTTTTTATAAAGATTAATTTCTTTTAAATATTTAAAATGCTAATCCTAATGAAACTACAGTAGCTTTTTGATTATCTGCTACAGTAAATCCAACGTTGTCAGCTTTTACATCTGCTATTCTAAACGACGCTCCGCCCATTGTGTAAGCAGCTTGCCAAGAAGTTACTTCTATAACTCGGCTTGCTTCTTCACCTTGAACACTTGAGTTAGTATAACCTGCTTTACGTGTTTGATATTCACCATAACTTACTGATAAATCATCGTTCACGTTAAATGCTACACCGAAGCCATGGTTTTTGTATGAGTGATAGTCTTGACCTGTTTCATCACCATCATATTCACCAGACCACATTGCACCAAGCTCAATCGGACCAAGAGCATATGTTATTGCACCAACAGCTTGATATAGATCTTCAAATTGATTGGAGTTATCATATTGCTCAACAACTGATCCTCCAGCATATAGGTTTAATCCAGATAAAATCTCTGTACCTAATGATGGATTGATTTTGATTGTTGCATCGTATCCTTTGCCTAACGATGTATTGTTATCCTTAGTCACCTTGTCGTTTGTATCAGTAGTGCCTTTATCGAACGCCATAGCTAGTGTTATTTCAGTACCTAACATTTTTGGAGAAGACCACTGAACGTTATCAGAGTTTCCTACTCCTAATACTGTTTTAACACCACCGCTTAAACCCGCACCATGAGCTTCTTCCCATGCTGTTGGCATAACGTTATCATATGCTGCAATACCGTTACCACTGTTACCTTGGTCAAATTCAATTGTACCAAGACCACCCATAGTAACATGTATACGAGCTGCTGAATAAGCATCTTGATCAGTCATATCGATAGCAAGACCGTAAGTCCATCCGTTGTCTAGCTCGCTTGAACCTTTGAAAGTTACAGCAGAAGCCATACCAAATGGGTTACCAGTCACTTGACCGCCCTTTGACATAAATGTCAGAGCAGCACCACCTGTCACTGTAAGATCACCTGCGTTAGCAGCTGAAATTGCAGCTAGAGATCCGCAAAGAGCTGAACAACCAACTTTAGTTAATTTATTCATAATTTACTTTTGCCTTTCTCTATTATTTAAAACGCCAAGCCTAGATATATAACTGTACCACTTTTATCGTTTGCAGCCGCAGTTTGA
>CACLKK010000010.1 GCA_902607525.1 uncultured Pelagibacteraceae bacterium
TGCTTTATGCTTTGCAATTGATGTTCCGGAAACCTACAAATTTATAAGAGGTCAAGCCGAATTCATTAAAGACCCAAATCAAAGTACTTACACACTATTTGGCAAAGAAGTAAGATATTATGCATTTGATGTCTTGTGGAGACTACCTCCTTTACTTGGATGGTTACCCATTTGGGTAAATGACTCTTTGTTTTTCTTATTGAATGAATGGATGCCAATGGAGTTTTGGAATGAAGATCTTCAAGAATACAAAACTCGACCTTTAGTACTACAAATAACAAGAAATATAACTGCATTTATGACATTTCTTATTGAATTGATTAGAGAAATTTTATTAGGTGGTTCTAAAACAGTTGTCGCATTTACCAGTTGGGACTGGATAGATAAAAATCCATGGGCAGAACTGCCAGGTTTACCTTGGACCATCGTTGCAGCGGGTGCAGTAATATTATGTTACAAACTGAGTGGTAAGGGTCTGGCTATATTTGCTGGTTTAGTCATGGTTTATATTTCTGTATTTGGTCAATGGAAACCTTCAATGCAAACACTCTCTTTTATATTAGTAGCGGCACCACTTTCTTTCATATTTGGTTTGACTTTAGGTGTTATGGCTTACAAGAGTAAACGTGTTGAGAAAGCTTTATATCCATTACTCCTAGTGATGCAGACCATGCCACAATATGCCGTTCTAGTTCCTGCAATGGTTCTGTTTGGTATTGGAGATCATGCTGCAGTTATTATAACAATGGTTGTTGCTATGCCACCAATGATCTTATTAACTTTGTTAGGGCTTAGAGCAGTATCTCCTGAAGTTATTGAAGCTGGCAAAATGAGCGGATGTAATAATTGGCAATTAATGACCAAAGTATTAATTCCAACTGCACGAAGAGACATTTTAATTGGAGTGAACCAGGTCATTATGGTGTGTTTTTTCTATGGCGGTTATTGCAGCTTTTATAGGTGCTAAAGGATTAGGATGGAATTTATTGTTAGCCTTAAATCAATTGAATATTGGATTAGCATTAGAAGCTGGTTTGTGTATTAGCATGATTGCGATCTTGTTAGATAAAATGTCTTTGGCTTGGGCAAATAAACAAGAAGATTATTTTGGCAACCTGACGTTTTTTCAGCGTTATAAAAATACATTACTTTTTGCTGGAGCAGTATTGATTGGAGCGATATTTGCCTACGCTGGATCTTTTTTGTTTAAAGATAGTTTTAATTACTTTTCTGAGATTCCACATAATAAAGGAATATCATTTGCAGATTTCTGGAATAAAGGTGTTGATTGGATTTGGGATACATTCTTTCAAACTTTAAAAATATTTAATACTTGGTTAATAACAGAAGTTCTTCAACCAATGAGAGCCTTGTATCTAAGAATGCCAGCAGTTGCTACTATAACATTAGTTGTTGGAGCCGGTTATATAATTGGTGGAATTCGTTCAGCTTTGGTAACAGCTGGATTAGTATTATTTATAGCGCTAAGTCCATGGTGGGATAGAGCATTAGTCACAACATACATGGCAACTTTTGGTGTTATTGCATCTTGCACAATTGGATTAACTGTTGGAACTTTATGTCAACAAAATAAATATACCACAAAATTTATGTTAGCAGTTTGTGATATTTTTCAAACATTTCCTTCATTTGTATATTTAATTCCAGTAATGATGCTTTTTGGAATTACTGATACATCAGTATTAATTGCGGTAATTGTTTATGCAACTATACCTGCTACAAGGTACACTATTGAGGGATTAAGGAGTGTTCCACCTGCTTTGCACGATGCAGCCTCAATGTCAGGTGTAACGAAATTTCAAAGATTAATAAATATAGAATTTCCAATAGCGTTTCCGCACATGATGCTTGGCGTAAATCAAACAATAGTATTTGCTCTGTTTATGGTAATAATTGGGGCATTTATTGGAACAGAAGATTTAGGACAATATATTTTAAAAGCTTTATCTGATAAAGCAGGTGGGGGCAAAGGATTAATACTTGGTATTTGTGTCGCTTTCATAGCTCTGATATTTGATAATTTAATTAGAACTTGGGTAAATAAAAGAAAAAAACATCTTGGTTTAGCTTAAATAACAAATTGATTGGTAAATGAATACTAAAATTATAAATATTGTCGGATGGGTTTTATTTTTAATCTCTGCAATTGGTTTTATTATGTCTAGTCTTGGAAATTTTTGGGCTATGTTTGGAAGCCTTTTCTTTTTTGCCGGCTGTGTAGTTTTTTTGATACCTTATTTTTTTGATTGATTTAAAAAAGCTTTTGAAGAATCATCCATAGCGGATGCCCATGGCGTATGATGAATTGGCGCAACAGACCCTGTCACTGGGGATGAAAAAGATTTATTCCTATAAGTCATAATATCTTCTACTTTATGATGTTCCCATTCTTTAAAATGTTTTCTAATTAATTCAAAGTCAATTTTTGGATAATCAGACAACCCATGAAGTTCTTTAGTATATTCAGTTTGAAAATCTATCATTTGATCAGGATTTTCTAATTTTTCTTCCATAGCAACCCACTTATTTATATCTTTTTTGATTTCTGAACTACTTGGAATTTTAATTTTACCCATTATTACGTCCCTTGCATACCAAGCCTGACAATCAAACATGTTGAAGGTATGAAATTGATCCTGCATACCTAAGTACAGTAATTTATGATTATTTTCCCAAACTACACCTTTATACAATTTTGGTGGATATAATCTGTTTCTAGTTTTTAGTTTAAGGTCTTCAGTTAAAAAAGGGAAATGATGAAGATAACCTGAGCATAAAATTATTGCATCAGCTTCTTGCTTGTGACCATCTTTAAAGATTGCTTTATTTCCTTCTAGCTTCTCCAAATAATGGACTTCTTTCATTCCGTTAGGCCATTTAAACCCCATTGGGTTATTTCTATAACCTATAGTCACACTTTTTGCTCCATATTTATGACATTGAAGAGCAACATCTTCAGCTGAATAACTACTTCCTAAAACAATAACATTTTTACCTCTAAATTCTTCTGCGTCTCTAAAATCGTGCGAATGTAGTATTCTTCCTGGAAAAGATTTCATTCCAGGATATTCTGGAATAAATGGAACAGAGAAGTGTCCTGTAGATACTACTACATGATCAAATGTATCTTTTGAAAATTTATCATTTTTTTTATCATGTGAAGTTACTTCGAAATTTTTTCCATTATGAGTTACAGTCATAACAGTTGTGTTAAATCTTACTTTGCTTTTGATATTCCCTTTTTTTACTCTACCAATTATATAATCATACAAAACTTCTCTCGGTGGAAATGATGGAATTGGTTTTCCAAAATGTTCATCAAACGAATAATCAGCAAATTCTAAACATTCTTTAGGACCATTTGACCAAAGATATCTATACATGCTGTTAGGAACAGGGTCTCCATATTGATCAGATCCAGTTCTCCAATTGTAGTTCCATAATCCACCCCAATCTTCTTGTTTTTCAAAACAAACTATCTGAGGTATTTTTTGTCCTTTTTTTTCGGCTTGTTCAAAAGACCTTAACATTGAAAGGCCACACGGTCCCGTTCCAATTATTGCTACTTTTGTCATTAAATTTTCTCCACCTATAAATATATTTTACTAACAAAATTGTAAAAATTGAAGTAGTATTTTTTAATGTCCAATTTTGATTGGGGCTATCCTAATACAGTTTGGTTTGGTAATGGAAGAATCAAAGATTTACCAAAAGCTTGCAAAGTATTAGATATAAAGAACCCTCTATTTGTCACTGACAAAGATTTAGCAAAGACTAAAATGGTAGAAGAAGCCCTTGAAATAAATAAAAGAGCTAAATTACCCACTGCTATTTTTTCAGACTTAAAAGGAAATCCTTTAGGAAGCCAAGTAAAAAAAGGAGTTGAAGTATTTAAGAATGGCAATCATGACGGTGTTATAGCTTTCGGAGGCGGAAGCAGTTTAGATGTTGGCAAATCAATCGTATTACAAGCTGCACTTAATAGACCGCTTTGGGATTTTACTGACGGAGGATCTTTTTGGAATGAAAATGATTATCCCGAATCTATGGCCAAAAATAAAATTAGCAATCCTGATAATTTAAAACCCTTTATAGCAGTTCCTACCACAGCTGGGACCGGCTCAGAAACATCAAGAGCTGCAGCAATAATTAATGATGAAACAAAAGTTAAAAAAATTGTTTTTCACCCTAGAATGTTACCAACATTAACTATTCTTGACCCTAAACTCACTTTAGGTATGCCGGCATTTTTAACTGCAGCAACCGGAATGGATGCTTTTGCTCATAATTTAGAAGCGTACTGTGCGCCTGGTTATCATCCAATGGCGGACGGCATAGCTTTAGAGGGCATGTCATTAATTAAGAAATGGTTAGCAGTTGCTGTTAATGAAGGAGAAAATTTAGAAGCAAGAGGGCATATGATAACTTCGTCAAGCATGGGCGCCACAGCTTTTCAAAAAGGTTTAGGAGGAATACATTCATTAAGTCATCCAGTAAATTCTTTATTTAATGTACACCATGGACTTTCTAATGGAATTTTTATGCCTTACGTGCTTACTTTTAATAGATCAAGCATTGAAAATAGAATTGCAAAACTTAGTGAGTATCTGAATTTAAAAGAAGCTTCATTTAATTCATTTGTTGACTGGGTTGTAGAATTAAAAGAACAAATTAAAATTCCACACACAATTTCAGAATCTGCAAAAATAAACGATAAAGATATTGAAAAAATGTCTCCCATGGCCCTAGATGATCCATGTACATCTGGCAACCCAAAAAAACTTGTTTTGGATGATATGGTTTCAATGTATGAACATAGCGTTCAGGGAAAACTTTTCTAATTTATTCTAATATTCTTCTATCTTTTTTATTCCTTCTTCAGCACTAATATAATTTATGTTTTCATTTAAATTTAGAAAATCTTTAAATTTAAGATCTTTTAATTTTTCAAATTCATCGTAGTAGACTATGTTATCTTCTTTTTTTTTAAGCATTCCAACACCAAAATCTGCATTAATAACAAAGAAATCTATTCCTTTTGTTTTGGATAGTTCTATGGCTACTTTCCATATATCGCCTGTCCACAGTGTACCTTTTAGCCTAGGAACATTTTCTTCAGCCCAATTTCTTGGCGTCATATCATGAAGGAAAATGAATCCATTTTTATCTAATACTTTAAGAGAATTAATGACATCTTTTCTACATTGTTCATAAACATGGAGACCATCAATAAATATTACATCAAACTTATTTTTATTATTTTTAAAAAAGTTATCAGAAGTGTCTTTTACGTTACCACCTTTATCAGGATCTATACCAATTTTACTAGCGAGAGGAATAGAACTAAAACACCAATTATTATCACAGCCAATTTCCAAATATCTACACTTGTTAAACTTGTGAGTTGCTGCTGTTATAAATGATACTCTATTAAATAAAATTTTATTCCAATCAATGTGAATTATTGTATCAAAAAAATTAGCGTATTTTTCCTTTAGTTCTTTATGAATTTTTTGCTCTGGGACTTTTTTATAATATTTTTTAAGCATTTTTAAATTATTTTTTTAAAGTTTTGATAAATAGTTTTGGCACTATTATTGAAAATATTTAAATTTTCCTCTACATCATTTTTAAATTTTTCAAGAGCGTTTTCACCTAAAGTTTTTTCTAAGGCTGATTTATATTCTGGTACGCATGCCCATTCGGGAACAGTTTTATTAGTTTGTTCGACATGAAACTGTAATCCGAAAGCTTTATCAAAAGAAAAAGCTTGAACTTTGCATTCAGGAGAACTTGCTAATAATTTCGTACTGGCGGGTAAATCGTGCGCTTCGTAAGAATGCCATTGTAAAACTTTTAAATCTTTATTTAGGCCTTTAAATAAAGATTTGTCATCTGTTACAGAAACTTTTAAAACACCAATTTCTGGTGTTTTCATTTTTCTAACTTTGCCTCCTACAGCTTCACTAAGAAGTTGAGCACCAAGGCATAAACCTAAATAAGGTTTTTTATTTATACAAACAAACTTATGAATTGCTTCTTTTTCTGGTTTTAACCAAGGGTAAGTTTCTTCTTGCCAAGTGTCCATTGGCCCTCCCATTACAATCATTGCATCATATGGGCCTAGATTAGGTATTTTTTCATTTTCATCTAACTCTACTGTATCTATTTTAATATTGTCTTCCTTCATAAATTTAAGGAAAATGCCCGGATGTTCTATATTAATATGTTGTAGAACTAAAAATTTCATATGAATAAATTAAAACTATTGATTGTTGAAGGCAACACAAAAGAAGAAAATGTAAATTTTGGTAATGCTGGCTGCGTGCCTCAGTCACAAAACTTTAAAAAGCACCTTCAAAAAATAGAACCAAATAGCGAAATAGATATTGTTGAACCTATAGATGATAATTCTATTTCAAAAATCATTTCTTCTTTAAAAAAGTATGATGGCGTAGTTTTAACTGGAAGTACTTTACGTTTGAACGAGGATATTAAAGAGGTAAAAAAACATATAGAATTTGCCCAAACATGTTTTAAGCATGAAAAAAAAATATTTGGAGCTTGTTGGGGTTTACAAGTAACTGTTATGGCTGCTGGTGGTAGATGCAGGGTAGCACCAAGTGGACCACATATTGGTATTGCACACGATATAGAATTAACAGAAGCAGGAAAAAAACATAAAATATACTTAAACAAACCTAAAAAATTTACCACACCAGCATTTAATTATGATGAAGTAGAAGTACCACCAAAAGATTCAATTCTATTAGCAAGTGATAAAATAAATAAATTTCAGGCACTCCATTTTTCTGTAGGAAAATCTGAAATATGGGGATTACAATACCATCCTGAAATACCTTACGATTATATGATTAAATTAATTAAACATAGATCAAAAGGAATGTTAGAAAAAAATATTTTTAAAAACCAAGACGAAATCGATCAGCATGTTAACTCTATTGAAAAAGCGAAATTAGACTTAAGTGATGATGTGAGAACAGCAGAATTGAAAAATTGGCTTAATTATTTAAAAAATTAAAACAATCCTTCTATATCGCCTTTTTTATTTAATTTAATAGAATCTGCAGCAGGAACTCTTGGAAGTCCGGGCATAGTCATGATCGAGCCACAAATTACGACAACAAATCCAGCTCCGCTTGATAATCTGATTTCCCTAATAGGCAATGTATGACCTGATGGTGCCCCTTTTAATTTTGGATCAGTAGAAAAACTATATTGTGTTTTTGCTATACAGACCGGAAATTTACTAAATCCAGATTTTTCGATCATATTTACTTGTTCTTTAACTTTATCATCAAATTCTATTCCGCTGGCACCATAAATTTCTTTTGCAATGGTTTCTACTTTTTTTAAAATTGGAGTTTCGTCTTTATACAAATATTTAAAATTTTCTTTGTTATTTTTTTTACATGCTTCAACAACATTTTTTGCTAGATCTTCAGTTCCTTTACCGCCATTAGACCAATGAGTGCAAAGACTTACTTTTACTCCAAGTTTTGAACAATATTCTTGAATTAATTTAACTTCTTTGTCTGTATCAGTAATAAAATGATTAATTGCTACAACTAGTTCTAAACCAAATTTTTTTACGTTGTTAATATGTTTTTCTAAGTTTGGAAGTCCTTTTTTAAGAGCATCTAGATTTTCTTTTTTCAAATCTTCTTTTTCAATGCCACCATGCATTTTTAAAGCTCTTATAGTTGCTACTAACACAACGCAGTTAGGTTGAATTCCTGCCTTTCTGCATTTTATATCTAAAAATTTTTCAGCTCCGAGGTCTGCTCCAAAACCTGCTTCCGTTACAACATACTCAGATAATTTTAAGGCTGTTTTAGTAGCTATTATTGAATTACAACCATGAGCAATATTAGCAAATGGACCACCGTGAATTATAGCAGGATTATTTTCTAACGTTTGAGTTACATTTGGTCTAATTGCTTCTTTTAATAAAACTGTCATAGGACCCTGCGCTTTCAAGTCTTTTGCATAAATTGGTTTTTTATCTTTTGTATAAGCAATTGTAATACTACCTATTTTATTTTCTAGATCCTCGAGATTATTTGATAAACAAAAAATGGCCATAACCTCCGACGCAACGGTAATATCAAAGCCATCATCTCTTGGTATATTGTTTTTTAATTTACCAAGATTAATTTTAATTGATCTTAAAGCTCGATCATTTAAGTCTACGACACGTTTCCATACAATATTATCAGGATCTATATTTAATTTATTTCCCCAATAGATATGGTTATCAATTAACGCAGATAGTAAATTATGAGCTGAAGTAATTGCGTGAAAGTCACCGGTAAAATGTAAATTGATTTGATCCATAGGTACCACTTGCGCGTAACCTCCGCCAGCCGCACCACCTTTCATTCCAAAAGATGGACCTAAGCTTGGCTCTCTTAAGCAGACTATTGATTTCTTTCCAATTTTATTCAAACCATCGCTAAGACCAACAGATGTTGTTGTTTTTCCTTCTCCCGCAGGCGTAGGAGTTATAGCTGTGACTAAAATCAAATTGCTTTTTTTATCTTTTAATTTATCAATAAACTCAAAATTTAATTTTGCTATGTGTCGACCCATTGGACTAAATGAAACTGGATCATCAGGAACGTTAATTTTTCCTAAGACTTCCCCAATAAGCATCATTTTGGCTGCTCTTGCGATTTCTATATCAGATTTTACCCCGCTCATCGGCACTCCTATATATAAAAAAGAGCACTATGTATACATTATTTAAAGGATCTTTTACAAATAGAAAAATTTTGATTGGTCATATAAGCTTAAACCTATGCAAAAGTATTCCATATTCAGTTTAATAAAAAATGCTTTCACTAACCACGAAAATTGGGAGGTGGCATGGAAAGATCCTGAACCTAAGAAAGAATATGATGTTGTGATTGTGGGTGGAGGAGGTCATGGTCTCGCTACTGCATACTATCTTGCAAAAGAGCACAAAATTACCAATGTGGCAATTTTAGAAAAAGGATGGATTGGAGGTGGTAACGTCGGAAGAAATACTACAATTTTAAGATCAAATTATATGTGGGATGCAAATGGTCTTTTTTACGAATATGGGATGAAACTTTGGGAAAATTTATCCCAAGAATTAAATTATAACGTTATGTATTCACCAAGAGGAATTATTAATCTTGCTCATTCCGATGCTCAATTAAATACCTACTCACGCAGAGGAAATTCTATGAGGTTAAACGGAATAGATGCAGTGATGCTAGGTAAAGATGAGTTAAAAAAAATGATTCCATTTGCAGACTTCTCATCATCAGCAAGATTTCCAATTTTTGGAGGTTTAATGCAGCCCAGAGGAGGAACAGCAAGACATGATGCGGTTGCTTGGGGGTATGCAAGACAAGCAGATTCAATGGGAGTAGATATAATACAACATTGTGAAGTTACAGGTTTTGAAGTACAGGAAGGAAAAGTAAAAAGCATACAAACTTCAAGAGGAAATATTAAAACTAAAAAAGTTGGATTGTGCGTTGCAGGAAGCACATCTTTGCTTGCGGACAAATTAAATATGAAATTACCTATAGAGTCACATGTATTGCAGGCTTGTGTATCAGAACCAGTAAAACCATTTCTTGATCATGTTGTGACTTTTGGAGCTGGACATTTTTACTGTAGTCAATCTGACAAAGGCGAAATGGTTATGGGAGGAGATTTAGATGGTTATAATAGTTATGCTCAAAGAGGAAACCTTCCAACGCTTCAACATGTTTTATCAGAAGGAGTGGCTATGTTTCCAAATTTAAGCAGACTAAAAATGCTAAGAACTTGGGGAGGAATTATGGATATGTCTATGGATGGTTCACCAATAATTGATAAAACTCATATTGAAGGTATTTATTTAAATTGTGGTTGGTGTTACGGAGGATTTAAAGCTACACCTGTATCAGGATGGACCTTTGCATACACAATTGCTCAAGATCATCCACACGATTTAAATTCGAAATTTAAATTAAATAGATTTAGTAGCGGACACCTAATTGATGAAAAGGGTGTAGGAACCAAAACTTGGATAGGATAAAGAATGTTGGAAATTAAATGCCCTTATTGCGGGAAAAGATCTCAAAATGAATTTTCATATGGGGGAGACGCCAGTGTTAAAAGACCTGCTTTAGAAAAAGAAATTTCTGATAAAGAATGGGATGATTTTGTTTATTTTAGAAAAAACCCAAGAGGAAAACATTTAGAGCTATGGCACCATGTTTCGGGTTGTAGACAATGGTTTAAAGTTTCAAGGGATACCACTACTCATGAAATTCATGAAACTTCCAAAATAAATGAGGAATTATAGTAAGAATGACACAAAAATATAGATTAGATAAAAAAGGTTATATAAACAGAAAAAAATTAATTTCATTTAAATTTAATGGCAAAAAATATTTTGGATATGAAGGTGACACTTTAGCATCAGCTTTACTAGCCAATGGAGTTCATTTAGTTGGACGTAGCTTTAAATATCATAGACCAAGAGGTTTTATTGGAGCTGGCGTAGATGAACCGAATGCTAAAGTTCAACTTTATAACAAAGAAGACAAAAATGAACCCAATGTACTTGCAACAGAGGTTGAATTAGTTGAAGGCTTGACAGCTAAAAGTCAAAATTGTTGGCCGTCTGTGTCTTTTGATTTCGGAGCAATAAATAACTTATTTAGTAAATTTTTTCCTGCAGGATTTTATTATAAAACTTTTATGTGGCCAAAAAATTTTTGGTATAGAATTTATGAACCAATTATTAGAAAAGCTGCTGGACTAGGTGTTGCTCCTCTTAAACCTGACCCAGATCGATACGAACATAAGTTTGAATATTGTGATGTTTTAGTTGCAGGTTCAGGACCTGCTGGAATCTCAAGTGCTTTAGCAGCGGCAAAAAATGGAGCAAAAGTTATTTTAGCTGAAGAGAAACCAAGATTTGGCGGTAGTTTGCTTAGTGACGAAGTTACAATTGGAAATAAAAATGGGAAAGATTGGGCAGACGAGTCTATTTCTCAATTAAAATCAATGCCTAATGTAATTGTAAAAAATAGATCTCAAGTTTTTGGATATTATGATCACAACATGATGGTGATGATTGAAAAAACTAAAGATCACTTAGAAAAGCCTTCTAAATTTATCCCAAGACAAAGACTTTGGTATATCAGAGCTAAAGAAGTTGTTATTTCAACTGGCTCAATAGAACGTCCTCTAGTTTTTGCAAACAATGATAGGCCAGGAATAATGTTAGCATCGGCTGCAAAAGAATATATGAAAGTTTATGGAGTTTTAGTCGGTAAAAAACCAATTATTTTTACAAATAATGATAGTGCTTATGATTGTGCTATAGAATTTAAAAAAAATGGGATAGACCCACTAGTTTTAGATATAAGAAAGAGTTCGGACAGTTCAATTGTTAAAGAAGCAAAAAATTTAAATATTAAAATTAAATTTTCGCATGGAGTTGCTAACTCAAAAGGTCACTTGAGAGTAAATTCAGCGAACATTGGAAAATTAAATGATAGTAAATCTAGTTATGAAAACTTAGAAAATGTTTCTTGCGATTGCATATGTGTATCCGGAAATTGGACGCCAACCGTTCATCTTTCGTCACAATCAGGAAATAAATTAAAGTTTAATGATAAAATAGATGCTTTTATACCAAATCAATCACGTCAAAACGAAACTACAATTGGGTCAGCAAGTGGAGCCTTTACTTTAAAAAAATCTTTAGAAGATGGATTTAGTAAGGGATATGAATTATCAAAAAAAATTACTGGTAAAGATACAAAAAGTTTACCTCCTACATCTAACGAAAGAAGTTCTGAAGAACATGATAAGTTTTGGTGCATGCCGCTTCCAAAAGGTAAACATTATAAAAGATTTGTTGATTTTCAAAATGATGTTGCTGTATCTGATATAGAACTAGCAGTCAGGGAAGGTTTTCGATCTATTGAACATGTCAAAAGGTATACAACTCTTGGCATGGCCACTGATCAAGGGAAAACTAGTAACTTAAATGGTTTACAATTAGTATCAAATGTAGAAAAAAAAATAGTACCAGAGGTAGGCCATACAACGTTTAGGCCACCATATAATCCAGTAACAATAGGCGCTATAGTAGGAAGAGAAGTTGGAAAAAATTATCGTCCAACAAGAAAATCTCCAATGCATTCATGGCATGAAAAAAATAATGCGGTTTTTGTTGATGCAGGTTTATGGTTAAGACCTCGTTATTATAAACAAGGTAATGAAACTTTGAATGATGCTGCTATACGAGAAGCTACAAATGTTAGAAATAATGTAGGGGTGTGTGATGTTACTTCTCTTGGAAAAATAGATATTAAAGGTTCGGATTCAGCAGAATTTCTAAATAGAGTTTACACAAATGCTTGGATGAAATTGCCAGTTGGTAAATCAAGATACGGAGTAATGTTGAGAGAAGACGGAATTGTTTTTGATGATGGCACTACTACTAGAATTTCAGAAAAACATTTTCATATGACAACTACTACAGCTCAGGCAGTTAATATTTTAGCTCATTTAGAATATTATTTACAAGTTGTCTGGCCCGAACTGGATGTAAATGTACTTTCTACAACAGAACAATGGGCTGGAGCTGCTGTGGCAGGTCCTAATTCAAGAGATTTAATGGGTAAACTTTTTCCTAATTTGGATGTTTCAAATGAAACTCTACCTTTTATGGGTTTTAAAGAAGAAGATTTATTCGGGGTTCCTGCAAGAATTTTTAGAATTTCTTTTTCTGGTGAACTTGCATATGAAATAAACGTTGAATCTGGTTATGGAATTTTTATGTGGGAAAAAATTATGGAGTTAGGAAAAGAAATGAATATTGAACCTTATGGAACAGAAGCTCTTTCTACCTTAAGAATTGAAATGGGCCACGTAGCCGGATCAGAAATCGATGGGAGAGTAATTTCTTCAGATCTTTCTTTAGAAGGAATGTTAAGTAAAAAGAAAGATTTTATAGGGAAAAGATCATTAAATAGGGAAGCATTTATAAATCCTGATAGAGAAAAAATTGTGGGTGTTGTTCCTTTAGATAGAAAAACAATGATTCCGGAAGGCTCGCATTTAGTTAAAGATAACAAATCATCTTTGCCAAACCCGAAACTTGGTCACATATCAGCATCTTGTTGGAGTGTTGAATATAATAATCCATTTTCTTTAGCAATACTTAAAGAGGGAAAAAAAAGAATAGGTGAAAAACTTTACGCTCTTTCGCCGTTAAAAAATAAAAGTATACCGGTTGAGATAGTATCATCACATTATGTAGATCCTAAAGGAGAAAGAGTGAGATCATGACAGCTATAACACCTTTAGAATCCATACATAAAAAAGGTATTTTTGGAGATCACCACAAAAAAAACGAAAAAGACCTACTTCAGATTTCTGAGGTAAAAGATTTGTCTATCTTTCAAATTGTTCAATATAAAAAATCAACAACCCAAATAAATAATATTAAAATTGAAGATTTAGAATTTCCATTAGAAAATTCAAGAGTATCTAATAACAAACAAACAAGAATTCTATGGAACGGTCCAAGAACTTGGTTAATTATTTCTTCTAAAGAAAATATTTTTAATTTAATTAAAGAGAAATGTGATGATAAAAACTTTGCTATTACTGATATTTCTCATTCAAGGGCTGTTATACAAATTAAAGGTATCCAGGCACGAGAAGTATTAAAGAAAGGCTGTCCAATTAATTTAGACAAACTTAAGAAAAATAATTTTGCGGGTACAATTTTTCATGGAATTACTATTTTGGTAGATGTAATTGATGACAATCCTGATACATATAACCTTTTAACGTTAAGAAGTTTTGGTGAATCTTTTTATCATCATATTAGCGATGCTGCTCTCGAGTTTGGGTATGTAGGAGTTTAAATTTTTTAATCTATTTAACTATTTCTGCCAAGCATAGCCATGCGTTTACTTCTTTATTCACAATATAATTTGATTTAAAAAATTCTTTTACATTCCAGGATTTGTTATTCGTTAACTCCTTAATTTTTTTATCAAAGCCATATTTCTCATAAATGCCTTCATTAATTGTAAAACAAATAAGGCCTTTATTTTTAGTTATTCTAATTAGTTCATCCAAAGCATGAGATTTCACGTGTCCATAAGTGAATGTACCGACACAAGTTATGACATCATACATATTGTTATTAAATTTAAGCGGTTTGTTTAAATCAATTTTTTCTATTTTTTTATAAATATTTTTCGGTACGAGATCTAACATATCTTGGGAAAAATCAACTCCATCAATATTTGAATAACCAAATTTTTTTAGTTCGACACCAACAAGTCCAGTTCCACATCCCGCATCTAATATTTTGCAATTACTATCTAACGCATATTTTTTTAGAACTAATACTGTTTCTTTTGGAGCAACATAATTTAAGTGAACCATGTCTTGGTTATATTTGTCTTTTTTCGTCCAGTCTTGATAATATTTAAGAATTTCCTCAGGCGTTGTGAGTTTATAAATATCTAGTTTCTTGTCTATGTCTTTCTTCATAGTTAAAATCGGTATTTATTTTTAAACAAAATTCTTTTCAATTCAAATAAAATGTGATTAGCTTGAAATGATTATGAGCAAAGATTTAATAAATAGATTAAATAATGCTCCTGTTCTTTGTGCAGAAGGATATCTTTTTGCAATGGAGAGAAGAGGGTATTTGCAAGCTGGAGCTTTTGTTCCTGAGGTAGTTTTAGAAAATCCAGAAGTAGTTTCTCAATTACATAGAGAATTTATAAGAGCTGGAAGCGATGTGGTTCAAGCATTTACTTATTATGGACATAGAGAAAAATTAAGAATAATTGGAAAAGAAAATCTTCTCGAATCTCTTCAAAAAAATGCTTTAAAAATTGCAAAAGACGCAAGAAATGAATTCAAGGATCTAGATTTAATGGTTGCTGGAAACGTTGCTAATACAAATGTTTATGATCCTAATGACAAAAAAAGCAATGTTGAATGTCAAAAAATGTTTGAAGAACAAGTTGGTTGGGCAAAGGAATCCGGTGTTGATTTTATAATTGCCGAAACAATAACTTGGGTCGAAGAATTAAAAATAGCACTTAAAGTAATAAAAGATGCTGGACTAATTGCAGTTTGTAATTATGCATTTAGACGTGATGGCAAAACAAGAGAAGGTGTTTCACCGGGTGAAGCATGCAAAATTTTAGAAGATAATGGAGCTGATGTTGTTGGATTAAATTGTTTTAGAGGACCAAAAATGACAATGAAACTTTTGCCCGAAATCAGAAAAAGCGTTTCATGTCATGTAGCTGCTTTACCAGTTCCCTACAGAACAACGGAAAAAAATCCAGGATTTTTAAATCAAGTAGATGAAGGATGCGATTGTATTCCTGGAGGAAATGCTTTTCCTGTGGCATTAGATAATTTGTATTGTAATAGATATGAGATGGCGGAATTTGCAAAAGAATGTGCTGAAAAAAAAATAAATTTTATTGGAATTTGTTGTGGAGCAGAACCTCATCATGTGCGTGAAATGGCAGTAGCCCTGGGTAGAAAACCTATTTCATACAAATACTATCCAGATATGTCTAAACATTATGCCCATGGTACAGATAAAACTTTAAAAAAACATAATACTGACGCAGCAAAAACGTTATAAATTATATTAATGGAAAAACACGCCAAGGTAGTCGTAATAGGTGGAGGAGTTGTTGGTTGCTCAATACTTTATCACTTATCTAAGTTTGGTTTAAAAGACTGCATATTGCTTGAAAGAAAAGAATTAACCTCTGGTTCATCTTGGCATGCAGCAGGAAATGTTCATGTAATTTCGTCCGATCCAAATATTTCAAGAATGATGGCCTACACAATTGGTCTTTATAAAGAAATTGAAAAAGAATCAGGTCACTCAACCGGTTTTAAACCAAGCGGTGGATTTTATTTAGCATCAAATGAAGTTTGGGCTGATTACTTAAGAAGAGAAAGGTCAAAAGCAAGATATATGGGTCTTGAACAAGAATTTATTTCTCTAAAAGAAGTTAAAAAAAAACATCCACTAATTGATCCCAAAAAATATCTTTTAGCTTTATGGGACCCTATTGATGGAGAGGTAGATCCATCAGGCGTAACTTATGCATTTGCAAAAGCAGCGAAAGTTTTTGGAGGTAAATATTATACCAATACCGTTGTGACAGATACAAAACAAAAAAATGATGGAACATGGGATGTAATCACAGACAAGGGAAATATAAATGCAGAAATAATTATTAATGCAGGCGGTCTTTGGGCAAGGGAAGTAGGTAAGCTTGCTGGAATCAATTTACCCGTACAACCAATGGAACATCATTACTTAATTACTGAAGCAATACCTGAAATTGAAGCAATGGGAAAAGAAAAAAGATTACCAATAGGCACTGATTTTGAAGGAAATATTTACTTCAGACAAGAAGGAAAAGGAATGTTGCTTGGAACTTATGAACAAAAATCTACTCCATGGAAAATAAAAGGAACTCCTATGAATTTTGGACATGAGCTTTTAGAACCTAAGTTAGAAAATATTCAAGATAGATTAGCAATAGGATTTAAAAGGATGCCAGCATTAGAAAGAGCTGGAATAAAAAATATTATTAATGGTCCATTTACTTTTGGGCCAGACGGAAGTCCATTAATTGGTCCAATTCCTGGTAAAAAAAATTACTGGGTAGCAGTCGGAGTGATGGCTGGTTTTTGTCAAGGTGGAGGCGTTGGTAAATGTATTGCAGAATGGATAATTGATGGTGAACCTTCAATAGATGTTTGGGCAATGGATGTAGCACGTTTTGGAAATTATGCATCACCAGATTACGGAACTACAAAATCTTCAGAAAATTATGAGAGAAGATTTATTATGACTTTTCCAAATGAGACTTTACCAAAAGGAAGAAAGCAAAAAACAACCTCCTTATATGATCGTCTTATAGAAAAGGGAGCTGTAATGGGAGATTCATTTGGATTAGAAACAGCACTCTGGTTTGCAAAAAATTCAAAAGATGCACATGAAGAACCTACATTTAAAAGATCTAGATCTCACAATTATGTAGCCGATGAGGTAAAAGCTGTAAGAACTTCAGTAGGCGCAACCGAAATAGCAAATTTTGCAAAACATGAATTTACAGGAAAAGGCGCAAGAAAATTTCTTGACTATATTTTAGCGGGGAAAATACCTAAGCCTGGTAGAATTATTCTCACACCAATGTTAACACCTAAAGGTAAGCTTTATGGTGATTTGACTGTAGCTTGTTTAAACGAAGAAAAATTTATGGTTTTTGGATCTGGCGCTGCACAAGAAATGCACCGAAGATGGTTTCAAAAATTTTTGCCAAAAAATGATGTAAATTATATTAATAGATCAGATCATTTTCATGGCATCGCTATCTCAGGTCCAAATTCAAGAAAATTATTGTCCAAAATTTGTAGAGACGATGTTTCTGATAAAATGTTAAGATTTAGAGACACTAGAGAGACTTTTGTTGGAGGAGTTCCAGCAATATTAAATCGTATATCTTTTTCAGGAGAGTTGGGCTATGAAATTTATGTAGCTCCACAGTTTCAGTTAAAGCTTTTTGAAGAAATTGAAATACACGGTAAGGAACTTTTCTTAAAACTTTATGGAACAAGAGCATTGATGGCATTAAGATTAGAAAAAAATTGGGGAGCATGGACTTTTGATTATAGACCTGATTTTACGGCAGCTGAGTCAGGATTAGATGTGTTTATTAATTGGAATAAAGATTTTATTGGAAAGAAAGCAAGTCTAATTGAAAAAAAGCAAGGAGTTAAAAAGAAACTTGTTACTATGACAATAGATACAAAAGATATTGATGTTACAAATGATGAAGCAATTTTAAAAAACAATAAATGTGTAGGTTACATTACATCAGGAGGTTATGCTCATCATGTTAAAAAAAGTATGGCTCTTGGTTATGTTCCAGAAGAATTGTCTAAACATGAAACAACATTAGATGTGGAAATAAATGGAAAATTCTATTTAGCTCATGTAACTGATAGACCTTTATATGACGCTAATGGTGAAAAAATGAGAATATAATTTTTTTTTTAGTTTAAATGTATAAATTTACATTTTTTTTCAATCGCAAGTTGTTTTAACGGTTACATTTATTTCCTAATTGTGTTTGAATACATTCATTAAAAATTAAAAGGGAGAAAAAATGAAAACTTTTAAAAAGCTAATAATTTCTTCATTAGTTGCTTTAGGTTTTTTTGTGTTTAACGTAAATGCAAATGCAGCTTGTGGGAAACTTGTTATAGCTGAACAAAACTGGGCATCAGCAGAACTGATGGCCAATGTTGATAAGATCATTTTAGAAAAAGGCTATGGTTGTGAAGTTGAATTAGTGCCTGGTGCTACTATGCCAACTTTTACATCAATGAATGACAAAGGTTCACCAGATATGAATCCAGAACAATGGGCTAATGCTGTTTATACACCTTTGAAGAAAGCTGTTTCAGAAAAAAGATTGATTATAGCTAACAAAGCACCGATCACTGGCCTCGGTGAAGGTTGGTGGATTACTCCAGGAACTGTCAAAAAACATCCAAAGATAAAAGGAATGACAGCAATGGAAATCCTAGAACATCCAGAGTGGTTTCCATATAAAGAAGATCCTTCAAAAGGAGCTTTTGTTGGTTGCCCAGCTGGTTGGGGATGTCAGTTAGCTAACGCAAACCTTTTCAGAGCTTTTGAAATGGAAAAAAAAGGTTGGGTGTTAGTTGACCCAGGTTCTGCTGCAGGTTTAGATGGTTCAATTGCTAAGGCAGCCGATTCGGGAAATCCTTGGCTTGGATATTATTGGAACCCAACTTCTATAGTTGGAAAATATAGTCTGATACCAGTTGATTTCGGAGTACCTTTTGCAGGTAGAGATAATTGGGATAACTGTATAACTCTTGCTGAACAAGATTGTGCAGATCCTAAACCTACTGCATGGACAAAATCAGAAGTTAATTCTATCGTTACAGCAAATTTTGCTAAAACTGGAGGAAAAGACGCTTTGAAATATGTTGAGAAACGTACTTTTCCAGGTGAAGTAATGAATGGAATGCTTGTGTACATGGCTGATAACCAAGCAAAAGGTTCAGATGCAGCAATTGAGTTTTTGAAAAAGCATGAGAAGATCTGGGGTAAATGGGTATCTTCAGCTGCTAAGAAAAAAATCAAAGCTGGTCTTTAAAATACAATTTATTTAACGAGCCTATTTCAAATAGGCTCGTTAATTTTTTGAGGCAAAATGGAATTTTTAACAAAATTTCCCGTAATGGATCGTACAGCTCTCATGGAAATGAGAAAGGGAATTGATTTTGCTTTTAGAGATTTTTCTAGAACATACGGTGATGCTATAGAAGCATTTTTTGATCCATTATTATATTTTTTGGTTTGGTTAGAAAAACTATTAATTAATTCTCCTTGGCCAATAATAATAGCAGTTATTTGCGGTTTAGCTTGGTTAGGCTCAAGAAATTGGAAACTCGTTGCTGGAGCAGCAGTAGCTTTCTTTCTTATCGGTTACTTTGGTATGTGGAAAGATACTATGGCAACAGTAGCAATTATAACTGTATGTGTAATTATATGTATGACTGCAGGAATACCTGTAGGAGTGTGGATGTCTCGTTCAGATAGGATAGAAAGAGCAATATTACCCGTTTTAGATATGATGCAAACAATTCCAAGTTTCGTATATTTAATTCCAATACTGATGTTGCTTGGTATCGGAAAAGTTCCTGGATTAATAGCTATTTGTATTTATGCAGTTCCACCAATAATAAGATTAACAAATCTTGGAATTCGAGAGGTTGATAAAGAAGCTTTAGAAGCGAGCACAGCTTATGGAGCTACAACATTCCAAAAATTAAAAACAGTACAAATTCCACTAGCACTTCCAACCGTTTTTGCTGGAGTAAACCAAACAATTATGATGGCTTTAGCAATGGTTGTGATAGCTTCAATGATCGGTGTAAAAGGCTTAGGTGTGCCAATTTTGCGAGCCGTTTTAAATCAATATCTTGCTTTAGGGCTTTTAAATGGCTTAGCAATAGTAGCTTTAGCAATTATTTTTGATAGAATTGCTCAAGAGTACGGTCGTAGAATACAAAAACATAGAGGATATAAAAAGTAAGAAAAATGCTAGATAAAAAAAATTTTTATATTAATGGAAAATGGGTATCTCCAGCAGAACCAAGAAATTACAAAGTAATTGACCCTTCAAATGAAGAGCCATGTGCAGAAATATCACTTGGTGGAAAAAAGGATATAGATAAAGCAGTTAGTGCTGCTAAAAAAGCTTTTAAAACTTGGGCTTTTTCAAAAAAAGAAGAAAGATTAGAACTATTAGATAAATTATATATTATTTATAAAAAACGATGGGCAGAAATGGCAAAACTCATTACCCTTGAAATGGGAGCTCCAATGAAGTTTTCGACAGAAATGCAAGCTGCAACAGGAGCTAGCCATATTAAATCTTTCAAAAATATATTAAAGGATTTTAAATTTGAAAAAGATCTAGGAGAAGAAAAAAATAATCAAAAATTATTGTATGAACCAAAGGGTGTTTGTGCTTTGATTACACCTTGGAACTGGCCAATAAATCAAGTTAATTTAAAAGTAATTCCTGCTCTAGCATCTGCATGCACAGTAGTTTTAAAACCATCCGAGATAGCACCTTTGTCATCAATGTTGCTTGCTGAAATGATTGATGAAGCTAAGTTTCCTTCAGGAGTCTTTAATTTAGTAAATGGAGATGGAGCTATTACTGGAGATGCTTTAACTAGCCATCCTGATATTGATATGATTTCTTTTACAGGATCAACAAGAGCTGGTGCGTTAATTTCTCAAAATGCTGCAAAAGATTTTAAAAGAATAAGCCTAGAATTAGGTGGAAAAGGCGCAAATATAATATTTAAAGATGCCGATTCCGAAGCGATTGCCAGAGGTGTTTTAAGATGTTTTAGAAATTCAGGGCAATCTTGCAATGCTCCAACAAGAATGCTTGTTGAAAAATCAATTTACAATAAAACCGTAGAAAAAGTAAAAGAGTTAGCAAATAACACTAAGGTAGACTCTCCACAAAAGGACGGTGATCATATTGGGCCAGTAGTTTCTGAAGTACAGTTTAAAAAAATTCAAACTCTAATTCAAAAAGGAATAGATGAAGGAGCAAAATTAATAGCTGGTGGTACAGGTAAACCTAAAGGTTTAGAAAAGGGCTATTATGTAAAGCCAACTGTTTTTGCTGATGTTAATAATCAAATGGAGATTGCGAGAACTGAAATTTTTGGTCCAGTGTTATCTATAATTCCTTTTGAAAATGAAGAAGAAGCCATAACAATAGCAAACGATACTCCATATGGTTTGACAAATTATATTCAAACACAAGATAAAGAAAAAGTTAAAAGAGTTGCAAGAAAACTTAGATCTGGAATGGTAGATGTTAATGGAGTTGGTATAGCAGTCGCCTCTCCTTTCGGTGGATACAAACACTCCGGCATTGGTAGAGAAGCTGGCACTGAAGGTTTAATAGAGTTTTTAGAAGTTAAAACAGTTGGTGGTTGGAACTAAGAAAATTTACTATTGAACTGTTTTATTTTCTTCATAATCTAAAAGATTAAAATTAATTATTTCATTAAATATCTTAATTTTATTATCTATTTTTTTTGTTTCTATTAATTTTTGTTTTTCTTCAATGGAGAATGGAGAGATCATACTCACATTATTAATCAATTCATCCAGATCAAGCTTTGATAATTCATTATAGTTTACCGGATAATTAATTTTTTCAAAAAAGATTTGTATTTTATTCAATAAGCTTTTTTTTTCACTAATAAAAGATTCATCTTTTTTTGTTTCTAAGTCAGTTACAAATTCAGAATAATCAACTTCAAAACTTCTATATAATTTTTTTTCATCAAGCTCTTTTTTTATTTTAAATCGCGTTAAGCCTAAGAGAGTAATTATAAATCTTTTATCTGTTGTTTCATTAAAGCTTATTATTTTTCCTAAACATCCCACATTATAAACCTCTGGCAACATGCTTGTACTATTTCTTGGTTGTACCATACCAAACATTCTGTTTCCTTTCATACAATCATTAATAAGTTGTAAGTAACGATCTTCAAAAATATTCAATGGCAAAACTGTTCTTGGAAAAAATATTGCATTAGATAAAGGAAAGACTGGTATTTTGTTTGGTAAATTTTCTTTTTTCATGGCAATAAAACTAGCTTTCCTACATGTTTTTTTAACAAAAAATCTTCCTGTGCTTTTTTAATTTCTTTTAATGGATAAGTTTTTGCAACAAGTGGTTTAATTTCTCCTTTTTCTATATATTTTATTAAATTTTTAAATACTTCAATAGGTTGATATGTGCAACCATAAAAAGTTAAATCTTTTAAATAAAGTGTTCGAATATCTAAACTAACCATAGGTCCTGCGATTGCCCCAGAAGTTGCATATCTGCCACCTGGTTTTAAAATTTCTAGCAATTGATTCCAATTTTTACCTGACACAAGATCTATAACAACATCAAATTTATTTTTTCCTAATTCTTTAACTAAATCGCTTTCACGAGAAACAGATTCGTTTGCTCCAATTTTTTTTATTTCATTAATTTTTGATGAAGAACATTGTGCTGTAATATGAGCTTTTCTTATTTTTGCTAATTGTATAGCTGCAGAACCAACTCCTCCAGAAGCTCCATTTATGAAAATTTTTTCGGCTCCTAGTTTCACTCTATGAAGAAGTCCTTCTGCTGTTGAATAAGAGCAAGGTATGGAACCAAGTTCTGCATCAGACCATTTGCAATTCACAGAAAATGTTTCTGAAGATCTTACAGTTACATATTGTGCGAATGCGCCATTAAGTTCAGAGCCAAGAGTTACCATATTAGGACTTGCGAGATTTTTAGGATCGGATTGCATTGTGCGAGCAATAACACGTTCTTCAATTCTTGATTTGTTAACTTTAGATCCTACAGAAACGATAAATCCACAAACATCAGCGCCTTGTATACGAGGAAAATTTAAAGGTGCTCCGGACCAACTACCTCCCACATTCGATTTGTGTTTTGAATACCAGGCAGTTCTAGTATTTATATCTGTATTATTAATTCCTGCTGCAGCTACTTTTATTAAAACTTCATCATCTCTTGGAATAGGAATAGGAATATCAGTTTTATATTCTAATTTTTCTAAGCCACCGTGACCTGTTAATAAAACTGCATGCATTGTTTTTGGAATATTTTTCATTTATTTTCTTATTTTACTTTCATATTTTTTTCTCATTTTTAAGAGGTTTACTAGATATTCATCACGTATATTTGATAATGAAGTTACCGATTTACCTTTTGATTGCTGTTTTGTTCCTTTTATAATTCTAGAAGATAATTTTTTTGTAAGTTTAGGAGCTTTTAATTTTGTCCAAGGCAATTTTAAGGCTGGACCAAATTGTTTTAACATATGCTTCATTCCAGATTTACCACCCGCAAGATGGAAAGTAAGAAAAGTACCCATTAAAGGATATCTTAATCCCGGACCATCCTCTATAGCTCTGTCCAAGTCTTCTGTTTTTGCATAACCCTCATTAATTATATGCAACGCCTCCCTCCACAAAGCTTCTTGCAATCTATCTGATAAATAGCCAGGTAATTCTTTTTTTACCATAATTGGATTCATTGATATTGATTTATAAAAATTTTTTGCTTTATTTAGAAAAAATTTATTTGTTTTTTTTCCAGGCACTATTTCGACTCCTGGACACAAATATACAGGATTGAAAGGATGACCTATCATTGTTCTAGAAGGATTTTTGCATTTTGAGTAAATTCTTGTAGGTAATAATCCTGAAGAACTAGAGGAAATAATAGTATTTGGTTTTGCAAACTTTCCAATAGCACTCATTAATTTAGTTTTTAGATT
>CACLKK010000011.1 GCA_902607525.1 uncultured Pelagibacteraceae bacterium
ATGGGATATGTCAAAATGGAATGAAGAAAAGAAAAAAATTAAAATAAACATCCCTTCTAATCATGTCATAGATAAAAAAAAAGTATTAGAAAATTTGAAAAAATATAAAAATGATGACTATGTTGCCTGGATTGGACATGCAACATTTTTAATTAAACTTGGCGATACTACAATAATTACCGATCCTGTTTTTTCAAAAAATATGGGTCCATTAATTTTTGGACCCAAAAGATATGTTGATCCCGCTATTGATCTAAAAGAAATACCAGAGATAAATTTGTTTTTGTTAACTCATAATCATTATGATCATTTAGATTATAGAACAATAAAAAAATTTCCTTATAAGGATGCAAATGTTTTAGCTCCTCTTAAACTAGGAAGATATTTTACTAAAAACAAATTTAAAAAAGTTAAAGAAATGGATTGGTACGATCAAGCAATAATTAATGATTTAAAAATTACATTTGTTCCTGCCGTCCATTGGTCCAAAAGAACTTTGACTGACACTGATAAAACTTTGTGGGGAAGTTTTTTGATAGAATATAAAAATAAAAAAATATTTTTTGCATGTGATACTGGCTATGGAAATATCTATAAAGAGCTTGGAAAAAAATACGGGCCAATTGATTTAACTTTTATTAATATAGGTGCTTATAATTTTTATCCCATGGCGCCACAAAAAGATAAGTCTATTTTTCACACAAATCCTGAAGAGGCATTAAATATTGGTCAAGATTTAAAAAGCAAAAAAGTTTTGGGAATGCACTGGGGAACGGTGGTACTTTCTCTTGAAGATCCTTTTGAACCGCCAATAAGATTTAAAAATGCAACCAACATGTATGGTTATCACAAAGATGATGCTATTATATTTAAAATTGGAGAAGTTCAAAAGTTACAAGATTTGTTATGAAAATAGAAAATATTAAAGCTTGTGTATTTGATGCTTACGGAACTTTATTTGATGTAAATTCTGCTGCCGAAAAATGTAAAAAAAAGCTTGGAAGCAAATGGGAAGGTTTTGCTAATGCCTGGAGAACTACTCAACTTGAGTATACCTGGTTAAGAAGCCTTATGAAAAAGCACAAAAACTTTTGGGAAATTACAGAAGACTCTTTGGACCACACTATGGAAACTTTTAAAATAAAAAAAGAAATGAGAAATGAATTATTAAATTTATATAAAATACTTAGCCCATACCCTGAAGTAGAAGAGTGTTTAAGAGGTCTTAAAAATAAAAATATTAAAATAGCTATTCTATCCAATGGAACTCCAGATCTTTTGAAAGGTTTGGTCGAAAGCAACAGTATTCAAAATTATTTTGATGATATTTTTTCTATTGAATCTGTTAGAATTTATAAGCCCAACTCAAGAGTTTATGAAATGCCTATTAAGAAATACAATTGTAAACCTGAAAATATTTGTTTTATGAGTTCAAATACGTGGGATGTTTCTGGTGGTGGAGTTTTTGGTTATAATGCAGTCTGGGTTAATCGCCTTAATAAAGTTTTTGATAAATTAAGTTATCAACCAAAATTTGTAATTGGTGATTTAAAAGAACTGCTTAAAATTATCTAAAATGAAAAATATTGAAGTCAGTAAAATTATAGATCCAATACTAGCTTCTGATGGTGCGGGAGTTAAATTAAAAAGAAGCATTGGTGTTGAACCTAATTATTTTGATCCTTTTTTAATGTTAGACGAATTCGGTTCTGAAAATAAAGATGATTATATTGGAGGCTTTCCTCCCCACCCTCACAGAGGAATTGAAACTGTAACCTATATGCTTAACGGTGAATTTGAGCATGAAGATAGCACGGGCGCTAAAGGAAAAATGTCTGCAGGCGATGTACAGTGGATGAAAACGGGAGGGGGCATTATTCATTCAGAAATGCCTGCTATGTCTGAAGGAAAACTCCATGGATTTCAATTATGGGTAAATATGCCTGCAAAGTTTAAAATGAATAAGCCTGAGTACATTTACATAGACTCTAAGAGCATGGATATCCATAAAGATACGGAAAAAAAAATAAAAATTATTGCTGGAAAATTTGGTGACGCCGAAGGTCCTATTAAAGGTCATAATGTTGAGCCAATATATTTCGATGTTGAGCTTGAAAAGGATAAAGAATTTAACTTTGAGCTCTCCTCGACTCATAATTCTTTTGTTTATTTAATCGAAGGTGAAATTAAAATTGGGGATAAAAATCATAAAAAAGTTAATAACTCCACTCTAATTTTGCTGACTAAAGGCAATAAGCTGAAAGTTAAAGCTATAATTAAATCAAAATTTTTATTAATATCAGGTAAACCAATTGGAGAGCCCATAGCTAGAGGTGGACCTTTTGTTATGAACACTAAAGAAGAAGTTCTCAAAGCGGTTAAAGATTATCATAGTGGAAATTTTGTTAGAAAATGACACGAGTCGTTACAATTGAAAAAACAGGTGGACCAGAAGTTCTACAGCTCAAGAATATTAATCTTGAAAAGCCCGGTACAGAAGAAGTTTTAATTGAACATAAGGCTATTGGACTTAATTACATAGACACTTATCACCGATCAGGTTTATATCCCCTTCAATTGCCATCTGGAATAGGCGCTGAAGCTTCTGGTGTTATAAAAGAAATTGGGTCGCAAGTTAAAGATTTTAACATTGGAGATAAAGTTTGTTACGCAGGAGCTCCTTTGGGATCCTACTCTTCTGAAAGAAACTACCCAACAAAAAATCTTGTTAAAATGCCAAAAGAAATTGATTATGAGATTGCAGCAACTTTAATGACAAAAGGTCTAACTACATTCTATTTGCTTCACAAAACTTATCCTATTAGTTCAAATGAAACTATTTTATTTCACGCAGCCGCCGGTGGTGTTGGACAAATTTTTTGCCAGTGGGCAAAAAGTCTCGGTTGCAAATTAATTGGAACAGTTGGTTCAGATGAAAAAATTAGTATAGCTAAAAAAAATGGTTGTGACTTTGTAATAAATTATTCTAAAGAAAATTTTCAAAAAAGAGTATTAGAAATCACTAAAGGAAAAGGAGTGTCTGTTGTCTATGATGGAGTAGGAAAAGACACATTCGAGGGTTCAATCGAGTGTTTAAAAACAAGAGGAATGATGGTTTCTTTTGGTAATGCTTCTGGCCCAGTTAAAAATATTGATGTAGCAAAAATGATACAACCAAAAGGTATTTATTTTACAAGACCTTCAATGGGGCAATATCTAGGAACAAAAGACGAAATAAGAGAGGGAGCTGATAAATTATTTGAAAAAATTAAATTAGGAAACGTTAAAGTAAAAATTTATAAAAAATATAAATTAGATGATGTAGTTCAAGCTCACAAAGACTTAGAATCAAGAAAAATTATTGGACCGGCAATAATTGTTCCTTAATGGAAAAATTCCAAATATTTATTCAGTTAACAAGGCTAAATAAACCTATAGGTTTTTTATTATTGTTTTGGCCTTGTTCGTGGGGAGTGACACTAGGTTATTATTTTAATAGCGAAAGTGACCTATATCTAAAATATATTATATTGTTTTTTTTGGGCTCAGTTTTAATGCGAAGTGCAGGATGTATTGTTAATGATATTGTAGATAAAGATTTTGATAAAAAAGTTGAAAGAACAAAAAAAAGGCCAATTGCCTCTGGAAAAATTTCAATATTCAATGCAATTATTTATGCAGTATTTCTTTGTCTGTTGGCGTTTATAATACTTTTACAATTTAATTTTCTAACAATAATTCTCGGGATTGGCTCAATGAGTTTGGCCTTCGCTTACCCGTTTATGAAAAGAATTACTTACTGGCCACAACTTTTTTTAGGCTTAACCTTTAATTGGGGAATAATAATGGGATGGACATCTTTAACAAACAATATATCGATTGAACCTTTGGTGTTATATATTGCAGCCATATTTTGGACACTCGGCTATGACACAATTTATGGACTTCAAGACATGCATGATGATGAAATTATTGGTGTTAAATCAACATCTATTAAGTTTAAAAATAATGTAAAAGTCTTTGTTGGAAGCTGTTATGGCTTGTTTGTTTTTTTAATTTTAGTAATGCTTTTTATTATGGAAATAAATAAATATCTTTTTTTACTAACAATTCCCTTTATCATTTCTCTTATTTATCAAATAAAGCTTTTCCAAGCTGTAAATTTTAAATCTTGTCTTGCTGCATTTAAAAATAATAATTTAACAGGTTTTCTAGTTTTTATATTAATTTTTTCTTTTAATTTTATATGAAATTTTCTGAATTAAAAAAAATCTTATTAAGATTATTTAATTTTTACGTTAAAAAACATATTTTTAAATTATTTATTTCTGTTTTATTGTCTCTTGTTGTTGCTGGCTCAACTGGCGCTATAGCTTGGTTATTAGATCCTGCGATTAAAAAAATTTTTATCGATCAGGATCAAACTATGATGTTGTTAATACCTATAGCTATAGCTTTATCTTTTACAATTAAAGGCGGATCTTTATATGCTGCAAGAAACATTTTAATAAGAATAAGCAATAGTGTTGTGAAAACTTTACAAACGCAATTGGCAGCTTGCATATTAAAATCAGACATAAGCACTATAGAATCAAAACACTCTGGGAAATATATTGCCCATTTTTTCTACGATGTAGGTCAAGTGAGTCAATTAGTAGGATCGGGTCTTTTAAATCTCATGAAAGATACAATGACTTTAATTGTTTTGATAAGTTTAATGTTTTATCAAAATTGGAACTTGGCCTTATTTGCTATAATTATTATGCCTTTAGCAGTTATTGTAGCAAAATCTTTAGGTAAAAGACTTGGAAAAGCTGTTTCTCAAAGTGCAAAAATCGAAGGTAGCCTAACTTCTTACTTGTCGGAAGTGATCAAAGGAACAAGAATGATTAAGATTTATCAACAAGAAAATTTTGAGTTTGATAGATCTAAAAAGAAAATTGAGGAAAGAACTAATATCCAAATCAAGATAGGTAACATACTAATTAGAGCTACTCCAATAATGGAAATCCTAACAGGCATAATGATTGGTGGATTTATTTACTATTCGGGATTTATGATTGTGAATGGTCAGATGCAAATAAATAATTTTTTCTCTTTTTTAACTGCTATGATGTTGGCCTATCAACCTATTCGTTCTTTGGCTACAATTAATATGTTATTTAATCAGGGCGCCGTAGGAGCAAAAAGAGTATTTAACATTATTGATGCTGAGCCAAATATAAGAGAAAATGGTTCTGCTCCAAATTTAAATATAAAAAAAGGAAATATAAAATTTGAAGAAGTAAGTTTCTCTTATCCAAATACTGAGGAGCAGGCTGTAAAAAATATTAATATTTCTGTTGATGGAGGTACTACAGTAGCTTTGGTTGGGCATAGTGGAGCTGGAAAAAGTACAATAATAAATCTTTTACCAAGATTTTATGATCCAAAAGAAGGAAAAGTTTATATTGATGAACAGAATATTAGATCAGTGACATTATCATCCTTAAGAAAAAATATATCTATGGTAAGTCAAGATATAATATTATTTGATGATACTATCCGTGCTAACATAGCCTATGCAAACATGAATGCTTCTGAAGAACAAATAAAAAAGGCATGTGATTTTGCTGCCGCTACTGAATTTATTGAAAAATTACCTCAAAAATTTGAAACAATTATAGGAGAAAACGGTGTCAGATTATCAGGGGGACAGAAACAAAGAGTTTCCATTGCTAGAGCTGTTTTAAAAAATTCTCCAATAATACTTTTGGATGAAGCAACTTCATCGCTTGACGCAGAATCTGAAGAGAAAGTTCAAAACGCAGTTATGAATTTAACAAAAAATAAAACTACTCTTGTAATTGCTCACCGACTATCGACTATTATAAGAGCTGATAAAATTATAGTTATTAATCAAGGTAAAATTTCTAGCATCGGAACACATGATGAGCTTTTAAAAAATTCAACCATCTATAAAAATCTTTATAGCAAACAATTAAGCGCTTAATTTATGTATTTTTGGTATAAACTTTTTACATACCTTTTTTATCCCTTTGCACCAATTTATCTGTACTTGAGAAAAATTAGGAAAAAAGAAGATCCAATTAGATATAAAGAAAAATTATCTAAAATTAATATACCGAGAGGAGAAGGTACTTTAATATGGTTCCACGTAGCGAGCGTAGGAGAGGCAATGAGCATACTTCCTCTTGTCGAAGGTTGTATTCAAGAATCAAAAATTAATAAAATACTTCTAACATCCATAACGTTAAGTTCCGGTAAAATTTTGGAAAAAAGATATGAACAAAATTCAAAAGTGGATCATCAATTTCTTCCTTTAGATTTAGATTTTTTTACAAATAAATTTTTGAACCACTGGAAACCGAATTTATCAGTTTTCATTGATTCTGAAGTTTGGCCAAATTTAATATTAAATATAAATAAAAAAAAAATACCTTTATTGTTAGTTAATGCCAGAATTACAAAAAAAAGTTTTGTTAGATGGAGGGTAATTATAAATTTTGCTAAAAAAATTTTTGAAAAATTTGATTTGTGTATAGCATCTAATAAAGAAAGCGAAGGCTTTCTTAAAATTCTGGGTGCTAAAAATATTAAAAACTATGGAAATCTTAAGTTTTCAAATTTAAAAACTGATTCAAATAAAAAATTAGATCAAAATTTTTTAAATAAAATAGAAAAAAGAAAGATATGGTGTGCAGCAAGCACCCATCCTACTGAAGAAACTTTATGTGCAAAAGCACATTTAAAAATTAAAGAAAACTATAGTAATGTTCTTACCATTATTATCCCGAGACATATTGATAGAATAAAAAAAATTAGTGAAGATTTATCGCGCTTGAATCTAAAAACAGTCCAGTCCTCTGAGTATCATCTAATAGATGATAAAACTGACATAGTTTTAGTTAACTCTTATGGGGAAACTTCAAAATTTTATAATATCTCAAAATATGTATTCCTAGGAAAATCTTTAATAAAATCCTTAATAAATGACAGTGGGCAAAATCCCATTGAACCTGCAAGACTTGGCTGCAAAATTTTGCACGGTCCGTATGTTAGTAATTTTGCTGAAATTTATGAGTATTTTAGAAAAATGGGTATAACAAAAGAAGTAAATAATTTTAACGAACTAAGTCTATCATTAGTTGAAGAATTCAAAGATGATAAAGCTAAAAATCAAGAGATTGCAAAAAAAATAGAAAATTATGGTCAAAATATACTGAATAATATGATCATAGAATTAAAAAAATATATATAAATAGTTATAGATGATTTTTTTTAAACCAAAGTTTTGGGATAAAACTAAAATTTCATTTTTTGCTATTGTACTTTTTCCAATTACTTTAATATTAAAATTATTAATTTTCCTTAAAAATACTTTTGCTAAAACTAATAAATTCCAAATTCCTATAATTTGTGTTGGTAATATTTATTTAGGAGGAACTGGAAAAACCCCTATGTGTATTGAAATATTTTCAATTTTAAAAAATTTAAATATGAGACCTGGTTTTGTTAGAAAAGAATATAGTTCATTTCAAGATGAGGCGAACTTACAAAAAAAAATAGGACCGATTTATCAAAATAAAAAAAGAGTAGATGCAATAAAAAATGCTATAAAAGATGGGATCAATATTGCTATTCTTGATGATGGATTTCAAGATTTTTCAGTTAATAAAAATTTATCTGTTGTTTGCTTTAATGAGAAACAATGGATAGGAAATGGTTTATCTATTCCTTCCGGGCCTTTAAGAGAGGAGCTTTCCTCATTGAAGAGAGCAGATTGTGTAATATTAAATGGTGAAAAAAATATTAATATTGAAAATAAAATTTATAGTAAAAATAAATTAATAAAAATCTTTTACATAAAGTATAAACCATTAAATATAGATAATTTTAAACATAAAAAAGTAATAGCTTTTGCAGGAATTGGAAATCCAATTAATTTTTTTGATTTATTGAAAGAAAATAATATAGATATTCTAGAAAAAATAAAATTTCCTGATCATTATAATTACACTAAGGAAGATTTAGAAAAACTAATTAATAAAGCAAAATCAAGTGATAGCATGCTGCTAACTACTGAAAAAGATTTTTTTAGGATTGATGAAAATTATCAAAAATATATAAATTGCATAAAGATATCAGTTGAAATGCAAAATAAAAATCATTTTATTGAAACAATTAAAGCAGCTATATGAAAGTTGTTAAATACTTTTTTGAATTTATTAGTATAATTTCTTTATTCTGTATATTTAAAATAATTGGTCTAAAAAATGCATCCAATTTAGGATCTATTATTGGAAGATCCATTGGACCATTATTTAGATCTAAAAATATAATAAAACAAAATTTAAAAATTGGTTTAGGAGATATAGATACAAAGACACAAAGCGAAATTATAAATAGTATGTGGTCAAATATAGGAAGAACTTTTGCAGAGTATATTTTTTTAAAAGATTTTAAATTTAATAAAACTAATTTTGATCATATTAAAATCAATGGAACAAATTACTTAGATCAAATAAAAAAAGAAAATGAACCTGTAATATTCTTTTCAGCTCACCTTGCAAATTTTGAATTAATGGCAATGGAACTGGATAAATCTGGAATAAAATGTGCGGCAATTTATAGACCACTAAATAATTTTTTTCTAAATCCTCTAATGGAATATTTAAGAATGAAATATATTTGTCCGACTCAAATTCCCAAGGGTAGAATTGGCATGAGAGAAATAATTAATAGAGTTAGGGATGGGTACAGTATTGCTCTCATGGTAGACCAGCGTGTGGGTGAAGGGCCGAGAGTTCCTTTTTTTAACAAACCAGCCCACACAACAACAATACCTGCTCAGCTTGCATTAAAATATAGTTGTAAATTGGTTCCAATTTTTATTGAAAGAAAAAATAACATAAATTTTGAAATGACAATTTATGAACCGTATAAAATTGAAAAAACAGGCAATAACGAAGAAGATATAAAAAATATCACAATGAAAATTAATAAAATTATAGAAAAAATGATAATTAAAAATCCAAAGCAGTGGATTTGGTCGCACAATCGTTGGAAATAATGAAAGCTTTAAGTAGAAGTGCCTGGGATAGTTTTATTAAATGTAGAAGATGTTTTTACATTGAAAGAAAGTTAGGAATAAGATCCATAAGCACACCGGGCTTTCCGATGAATTCTAGAGTGGATGCACTTTTAAAAAACGAGTTTGATTTTTATAGAAAAAAACAAATACCTCATCCTGTGTTTGAAAAATATAACTTAAATTTTATTGCATTAAAAATGGATGAACAAAAATTAAAAGATTTTAGAAATAACCGCAAAGGAGTAAGAGCAAAATCAATCAAAACGAACTTTGAAATTTTTGGAGCGCTTGATGATCTTTGGTTTAATAATGATACCAAAGAAGTGGTTGTTGTTGATTACAAGGCCACTTCTAATAAAAATGATCTGGATTATGTTAATTCAGATAAATCTTATCATAAGGGCTATTTGAGACAGTTGGATTTTTATGCATACTTACTGAAATTAAATAAATATAAAGTTTATAAAAAAGGGTACTGGATACTTTGTAATGCAGGACGTTCTGATCAAAAAGTTTTTGAAGGAAAATTAGATTTTACAATTAATCTTATATCTTACGATTTAAAAACTGATTACATTGAGGATACTTTGGTTGAGCTTGAAAAATGTTATAATAGCGAAAAAATACCTCCTCTTAATCAATATTGTGATACTTGCAGATGGCAGAAAGAAACTTCAAATCTTTAATTAAGTAAATATATGTTTATACGAATATTATTTTTTGCTAAATAAATTATAAAACTATGAAAAGAAAAAAAAAAATAAATGTTATTTATATACTTCCAGCTCACAAAAGTGCATCTGGTGGATCTAAAGTAATTTATCAACATAGTGAGTTAATAAATAAACTTAATATCAAGAATATAACTTCACAGATTTTGCACTTAAAAAAAAAGAAAATAGATAAAATTCTACTTTCTTTAAAAAAGAGAATGTTTAATAAACCGTCCAAAAAATATGGCTGGAGGAGCAATGAGATGGAAGTTGTAAAATCTTTTGCACCATCATCATCTTGGACAAAAAATAAAATTATTATTAAAAAAGACATGATTTTTAATCCAAAGACTGATTTTATAATTCTTCCTGAAATCTGGGCTCATTTTGCAGATAATTTACTTATAAAAAGAAAAATAAAATATTCAATCTTTGTTCAAGGTTTTTATCATATGAACTCATTTTACGATCATGAAAAGCTTTTTAAATCATATAATAAAGCTGAATTTATTATCACAACATCACAAGAAACTTATAAATGTCTAAAATTTATTTTTCCAAATAAAAAAAATAAAATCTTAAAAGTTAATTTATCTTTTAATCAAAAAAAATTCAGAATTCCCAATAAAAAAAGTAATTTAATAACATTCATGCCAAGAAAACTGATTGATCATTTTCATATACTTTCCTTATTTTTATTTGATAAATTACCAAAAAAATGGAAAATGGAATCCTTGAGCGATTTAGACGAAAAAAAACTTTTTTTCAAATTGTGCAAATCAAAAATATTTTTATCCTTTTCTTATGCAGAAGGTTTTGGAATGCCACCGCTTGAAGCAGCAATCGCAGGTAATAAAGTTATTGGCTATACGGGTGGAGGAGGTAAAGAGTATTGGCAGAAACCAATCTTTGAAGAAATTCAGTCTGGGGATATTAAAAAATTTTCTGAAAAAATATTAAACACAGTAAATAATTTACCTGAAAATTGGCATATAAAAACTTTATCGCATAGAAAAAAATTAGCTTATAAATATTCTGAGATTAATGAAAAAAAATTAATTAAAAAATTAATTAATAAAATTTTTTCTTTTTATTAATTTTTTATATCTAAAACTGTAGCCGGATCTAGTCTTACTTGAAACCAATTAAGTCTGATGTCTAAATGGGCTCCTGTTGATCTTCCAGTAGATCCAACTGTTCCAATTATATCTCCTTGTTTTACTTTTTGTCCTTTTTTAACCAATATTTTTTCCATGTGCATATATAGTGTTGAAATTCCATGACCGTGATCAAATATTAAAGTTCCGCCAGTATAAAATAAATCAGGTTCTGCCAAGGTAACAATTCCATCAAGCATAGCTTTTATTTCTGTCCCTTGGTCTGCAGCAAAATCTATTCCGTAATGGGGCCACTTAGGCTTGCCATTTAAAATTCTTTGACTTCCATAAACACCAGTAACTATTGCATTTTCTAGTGGAGTAATAAATTTTTTTTTAAAAAAAGTTAAATCACTATTAATAGCTCTAGCTTCTCCTATCCATTTATTTTCTCTTTTAATTCTTGCATAAACTTCTTCTGGGGGAGTTACTTTTTTTTCTTCGAGTCCATCTATTCTTTGAATTTTATATTCTCTTTTGAAAACTTTTTTTACAATTTTTTTTTCGTTTATTTTTATTACAACATCATTTTTTCTATCTCTGCTTAACCCGAAAGCAAAATATCCGTCTGTAGTAACTTTTATCCTCTGTTTATCAATAAAAACTTCTGAACCAGGATCGGTTTTTCCAAGAATAAATGATCCTTGAATAAATTTGCCATTAAAAGTTACTGCAAAACTTGAGGTTGTAAAAAATATAAAAAATAGACTAAATAAAATTCTCATTTTTTATTCAACTCTTCATACCTTTGTTGAGCTTCTTTTGGTGAAAAATAAGGCTCTTGAAGTTCAACGTTCCAATAAGTTAATTGATTAAGAGGTATATTTTTTCCTGAAACGGCGCAAACAACATGATCACCCTCCTCAATAACTTCAAAATTATTTGGATTAAATTTAAGTTTAGCTTTATTTCCATTCATATATATTTAATTATTATTACATCTATAATATATGAATTTAGCAGTCATAGGAAGTGGTGGTCGAGAGCACGCCATTTGCTACAAATTAAAACAATCGCCAAAAATTAAAAAATTAATTTGTATTCCCGGTAATGCTGGTACTGAAAAAATAGCAGAAAATATAAAAGAAGATATTTCAGATTTTGATGCTCTTTATAAAATAATTAAAAAACAAAATGTCGACATTGTAATAATTGGCCCCGAACTGCCCTTGGTTAAAGGACTTGTGGATTATTTAAGTGAAAAAAAAGTTAGGGTATTTGGACCTGATAAATTTGCTTCACAATTAGAGGGCTCCAAAGCATTTATGAAAAATTTATGTAAAAAAAATAATATTCCAACAGCCAATTATGGTGTTTTTAATAATTTTGATGATGCTTCTAATTTTATTAAAAAACATGGAGTTCCAATTGTTGTCAAAGCTGATGGCTTAGCTGCTGGAAAGGGTGTCTCTGTATGCAAATCAATAGAAGAAGCTTTAAAAAATACTAAAGAAATTTTAAATGGCAAATTTAAATCCTCAAACCAAGTAGTTATCGAAGAATTTTTAGAAGGAGAAGAGTTAAGTTATTTTGTTATAGTTGACAAAAATTCATGCCTTTTTTTTGGATCAGCGCAAGATCATAAAAGAGTTGGTGAAGGAGATACAGGTCCTAATACTGGAGGGATGGGAGCTTATTCCCCTCCACCGTTACTTACAGCTCAACTTGAAAACAAGATTAATAAAAAAATTATAAAACCCACACTGAAGTTTATGAAAGATTTGGGACATCCATACAAAGGTTTTTTATATGCAGGTCTGATGATAAAAAATGGAGAACCCTACTTAATTGAATATAATATTAGAATGGGTGATCCCGAATGCCAAGTTCTTATGATGAGATTAAATACTGACCTATTAGAAATTATAGATTTGGCTACCAAAGACAAATTAGGTAATTTAAAAATAAAATGGAGCAATAAAAACTCCATCACTATTGTTTTGTGTGCAAAAGGATATCCGTCTAATTATATTAAAAATAGCGAGATTAAAAATTTATTTAATATTTCTTCTGATGAAAATAACCAAATATTTCATGCAGGAACATATTTAAAAAATAATAAAACTTATTCAATTGGAGGAAGAGTACTAAATGTTACATCATCTTCAGAAAGTTTGGTTAAAGCTAGAAATAATTCTTTAAAAAATATTACTAAAATAAACTGGGCTGACGGTTTTTTTAGAAAAGATATTGGTTGGAGAGTGATAAACGATAAGTAATTATGAGAATTATATCAGGAAAATTTAAAGGAATTACCCTTGATGGACCAAAAGACAAAAAAATTAGACCACTTAAAGATATGGTCAGGGAAAGTATTTTTAATTTATTAAATCATTCAAACAATATTTCGGTCCAACTAAAACAATCAAATGTACTAGATTTATATTCTGGAACAGGATCATTTGGTTTAGAGTGTATTTCAAGAGAAGCTGGGGAGGTTATTTTTATTGAAAAGGAAAAAGAAGCTATAAAAATTTTAGAAAAAAATATTAAAAAATTAAAAGTAAAAGATATAACAAGAATATTTTTTGGCGATGTTTTTCATGTATTAAAAAAAAAAGATAAAACTTCTTTTTATTCGCTTCCTGAAATGAAATTTGACCTTATATTTTGTGACCCGCCATTTAAAGATACAAATATAAATGATTTAATTGAATTAATTATTAAAAAAAAACTGTTAAAAAATAACGGAATTATAATTCTGCACACGCACAAAAATACTAATGAAAAATTAAATTTTAATTTTAAAATACTTGATAAAAGAATATACGGTCTTTCTAAAATAATATTTGGAAAACCTTTAACAAACTTATCTTAAAAATTTTTCAGTTTCAGCTTTTACTTCCTCTATCGCTGGTTGATTGTAAGGATCTACATTCATTAAATAGGATAGAAGAATTGTTTCCAAAACAAAAAATGTAAAAATAGAATCTAATTCACTTTCATCATTGGTTTTGAAAATAAACTGTCTGTAAGGTATTTTTTTCATTCTAAAAACATTTTTTGTAGCCCTACATTGAATATTAATGATTGATTCCATTTTTTTATTATTTTTTTTTGAAATGTTAAAGAAAGTAAAAAATTTATCCTTAGGTCCATCTAAATAAAGCTGTAGGAGACTATGATGATCTTTGGGCCCAAATGACAACGCGGGATTAATTCCCTTTCCATCTTTGCCTAAACTTTCAGCAGTAAGTTGCTGATACCAGTATCCAAGATCATTTAAATTAGAATTATAGTTTAAAATAACAGAATTATTAATCTTTTTTAAATTTAATGTATAAATACTTGCAACATTTTGGATTAAAGTTGAAATAAAATTTTTATTTTTTATTAATGTTTGTAAATTTCTAAATTTATTTAAATTTAATCCCATTAATGCTGCTGGAAACATTCCTGGCTCTGACAATACTGAATAGCGTCCACCTATAAATTCTTTGTATTCAATAACTTCTGCATTGTACTTATTTGCAAAGTCCATTAACCTGCTATCTTTTATCTCAGTAATAATAATTAATTTATTTTTCATATTTTTTTTAGAAAAAATAGCATTTAAGTTTGTAATTGTTTCTAGTGTATTTCCCGACTTTGAAACAATAATAAAACAGGAGTTTTTTAATTTTTTTATATTTTTATATTTTTCGATTAAATTCAAATCTAAATTATCAAAAAAAAATACTTCTTTTTTAATTTTTTTTTTTAAGAATGAGTAGATACTTTTTGTTCCCAGTATTGACCCTCCCATACCAATAATAATAATATTTTTGTATTTTGAAAATTTATTGACAGTTGATTTGGAAAAATCAAATTCAAAATTCTTCTGATATGAATCAAGCAATGGAATTTGATTATTTTTTAATTTTTTTAAAAAAGACTTAAAAGCAACTTTTGTTTTTTTTAAATTTTTTTTAAATTGTGTAGAATTAATAAAATAATCTTTAAAGAAATCGTCTTTTTTTAGCATTTATTTCGACTGAATTTTTCTTAAAATGGATTTTTCAACAGAATCTGATGAAGATGTATTTTCTTCAATAGCATTTTCTAGTGTATTTTCAAAGATTGTACTTTCTGCTATGTCAGTTGCTTCTTCATCTGGAATTGGTAAATTTTCAAAATCTGGTGGCAATATAAGTGGATCCTTTTTTTTTACCAAAAACTCATCTGCAGTATTTGCTTTAGAACCGGTCAGTCCTCTTTTAACAGAATCAAATGTTCCGCCGCACGAAGCAACGAAAAAAAATAGTAAAAAAATATATATTATTTTCCTAAACATTTTCAGAAATTTTTTCTTTCTTAATTAATTCTACGATTATAAGCCCAATTATACCTACTGAAATAAAAATATCAGCTACATTAAATATAAACCAGTGATAATTTCCCAAATGTAAATCTATAAAATCTGGCACTGCATAATAATATACCCTATCAAATAAATTTCCTAAAGAACCGCCAACTACTATAGCTATCAAATACTGGTAAATACCCTTAGATTTAATAAGAAAATAAATAAGACCAATATTAATAATAGCTATAATAAAAGTTAATACATGATAATAAATATTCGATTCCAGTGAAGCTAAACCAAATCCAATTCCAGTATTCCATACCAAATAAAAATTCAAAAATGGATTAATATAAAAATCTATATCAGTTCCATTTTCTTGCAAATTTAATAAATAAATTTTTGTAATTCTGTCGAAAAAAAATATAGTCAAAATAATAATAATTTTTTTCATTTTAGATTAATTTTGTAATACACTGTTGCATCTTTCGCATGGATTTCCCAAAATTTTCCAGCATCTTGAGCACTTTTCACCTTTTGCTTTTTGAACTAGTACACCCACATTAGATATGTCGTTTAATTTAAAAATTTTATCATTATCAATCATTTTTTTTACTGATGCTCTTGAAGTAATAAAATATTCAGACAAATTTATGTCCTTAACAAGTTTTAAATATTCTTCTCCAAGGTAAATTTCTATATCTGCCTCCAGGCTTGAACCAATATCTTTGCTGGATCTTTTAACTTCAATTCCAGCATTAACCACACTTCTTATTATCTTTAACTTTTCCCATTTTTCACTCAATTTCTTATTTTCCCAGTTCGCTGGAATTTTAGGAAAATTTTCAAGATGTATGCTTGAATTTTGACCTACATTAATAATTTGAAAAATCTCTTCGGTTGTAAAAGACAGAATTGGAGCTAACCATTTTAATAAAATATCTAAAGTAAGCCCTAATAAATTAGTGCAAATTTTTCTTTTTGTAGATTTTATGTCATCACAATACAGCACATCTTTTCTAATATCAAAATAAAATGCTGATAAATCTAATGAACAAAAGTTCAATAGCTCTTTATAAAGTTTATGAAAATTATATTCTTTAAAATATTTTTCAAAATTTTTACTAAGTTTAAATATTTGATGAAGAATATATTGTTCTAGTTCAGGCCATTTTTCAATTTCTTTAGAATTTAATTTAAAATCTACTTTTTGATCTTTTAAATTTCCTAATAAAAATCTAAATGTATTTCTAATTTTTCTATATGACTCTGCATGCTGTTCTAAAATTGAATAATCTAATCTTAGGTCTTCTGAATAGTCTGAGGCTGCTACCCATGTACGTAGGATGTCAGCTCCATATTTTTTAAGTATATCTTCTGGTGCAATTACGTTTCCAGTAGATTTGGACATTTTTAAACCCTTCCCATCAACTACAAAGCCATGTGTAAGAATACTTTTGAATGGAGCTTTGCCTCTTGTTCCGCAAGATTCTAGCAAAGAAGAATGAAACCAGCCCCTATGTTGATCTGAACCCTCCAAATACATAGATGCAGGCCACTCTAGATCTTTTCTTTTTTCAAGAACATAGCTGTGTGTAGCTCCACTATCAAACCAAACCTCAACTATGTCATTAGATTTAATGTAATCTTCCTTTTTATATTTTTTCCCCAAAAATTTTTGAGGATCATCAGCAAACCAACAGTCGGCACCCTCCTTTTCAAAAATTTTCGCAATATTTTCTATTACCTCTGGATCTTTTAATGTTTCTTTTGTTTTTTTTGAAACAAATAGAGGTAATGGAACACCCCAAATTCTTTGTCTAGATACACACCAATCTGGTCTAGTTTCAATCATTGATCTAATTCTATCTCTGCCTCTTTCAGGATAAAAAACAGTATCGTCAATTGCTTTAAGCGCTTTTTTCCTTAAATTATTTTTTTCCATAGAAATAAACCATTGAGATGTAGCTCTATGAATCAGAGGTGCTTTAGATCTCCATGAATGAGGATAGCTGTGAGTTAACTTTCCATTTGCTAATAGCTTTTTACATTCTTTAAGATTTTCAATTATGATTTGATCTGCTTTGAAAATATGAATCCCTTCAAATTTTTTGATATGTTTTGTGTATCTGCCGTGATCGTCTATTGTGTCTAAAGATTTAATTTCATGTTTTAAACACAAATTAAAATCATCTGGACCGTGGCTAGGGGCACAATGAACAATGCCCGTTCCCTGCTCTAGTGTTACAAAATTTGCTTCTAACATTGGAACATCATACTCATATCCTAAATTTTCAAAAGGATGCGAACAAATTGTTTTTTCAAAATCTTTTCCTTTAATTTTTTTAATTATTTTATAAGATTCTATTTCACAGTCCTTCGAAACTTGCTTGAGAAGTTTTGTTGCAATTACAATTTTTTTATTCTCAAAATTCTTTGGCTTTGAATTTATTTCAATAATTGAATATTCTAGATTTTTATTATAAGCCAAGGCTTTATTTGCAGGTATGGTCCATGGAGTAGTAGTCCATATAATAACCTCAGCATCTTTTAATGAACTAATTTTTGAAGTTTTAACTTTAAAACCTACATGCACGGTATTAGAAGTATGATCTTTATACTCAACCTCAGCATCAGCTAATGCAGTTTTTTCTACTGTTGACCATAAAACGGGCTTGTAACCCTGGTACAATGTTTCGTCCAACAAAAATTTTCCAAGCTCTCTTACAATTTGCGCTTCTGCATCGAAACTCATAGTAGAATAATAATTTTTCCAATCTCCCTCTACACCAAGTCTTTTAAATTCCTCAATATGAATTTTGATCCATTTTTCTGCAAACTCCCTGCATTCCTGTCTAAAATTTTTTATAGGAACTTCATCTTTATTTTTTTTGTTTTTTTTATATTGTTCTTCAATTTTCCATTCTATAGGCAAACCATGGCAGTCCCAGCCGGGCACATATACTGAATCTTTTCCATTCATTTGATGAAATCTTGTAATAATATCTTTAAGTATTTTGTTTAGAGCGGTTCCCATATGTATATGCCCGTTTGCATAAGGAGGGCCATCGTGCAAAATAAATTTCTTTTTACCTTTTCCTGCAATTCTAAGTTTTTTATATAAATCCAGCTTCTCCCAAATTTTTAAAATTTCAGGTTCTTTGTTTGGCAAATTTGCCTTCATCGAAAATGAGGTTTTGGGTAAATTAATATTTTCCTTGCTCATACAACTAACTTCGCTTTTAAACCTTTTTTTGCAGAAATTACATCTTTATTCATTTGTCTTATTAATGCTGCAGAATTACTAAATTTTTGATCTCCTCTAATAAACCTTAAAAAATATATTTGTAAATTTTTTTTATACAGATTTTTTTTAAGATTAAATATATTTATTTCAAGAAAAATTTTTTTTCCTTGGAAAGTAGGACGTGATCCTAAATAAGCAACACCACTATATATATATTTTTTATTTTCTATCATAACTTTTACGGCATAAATACCTGCCTTTGGCTGTAAATAGTTTTTTAAATAAATATTGCATGTGCGGTAACCTAACTTTCTTCCTAATTTTTTTCCTTCTACAACTTGACCATTAATAAGCCATGTTCTTGAAAGCAGTTTGTTAGCTAAGTCAATATTACCTTTATGTAAAGATTCACGAATTCTAGTGGAAGAGATAATTTTATTTTTATATTTGTAAGGAAAAATTTTTATTAACTTATAGTCATATTTTTTTCCAAATTTTTTTAGTAAATTTATATTACCTTTTCTTTTATTTCCAAATTTAAAATTATTACTAACAAAAATCAATCTTGGATTAAGTTTTTTATAAATAATACTTTTAATAAAATTATTAGCACTTATTTTTGAAAATTTTTTATTAAATTTTATGTTGATTACAAATTCAACTCCGTATTTTTTAAGAAGTATAAGTTTTTGTTCTTCTGATGCCAGTCTATAATTTTTAATTTTTTTATTAAAAAACATTACTGGTAAAGGCGAAAATGTCAAAACACCAAATTTTAATCTTTTCCTCTTGGCATATTGCTTTGCATATTTAAAAATCTTTTGATGTCCTTTGTGAACCCCATCAAAATTTCCAATTGCTAAAGCAGAACCTTTGTACTTTTTTGAAATATTGCTTTTATTAAAAATTTTCATATATTACCAAATTAATCTTTCTTGATAGTAATCAGTTTTAGTTTTGTACTTTTTTAAAACGTTATCATAATTCTTTGTAGGTATGGTTAAAAATTCTTTTTTATGTATCCCATGTATTATAAATAATGAATCAAATTTCATTTTATTTGCTCCAATTATATCCGTTCGAATATTGTCTCCAATAGCAAGAACTTTTTCATTTTTTTTTATACAAAAATTATAAATCTCCGGATAGGGTTTGCCAAAATAAACAACTGAGCCTCCTAATTTTTCAAAAATCGCTGCTACAGATCCGGCGCAATATTCCATCTTTGAGCCTCTATGAACTATTAAATCAGGATTTGTACATATCATTTTTAATTTTTTATATTTTGTTAATAAAGTGCTATAAAAATTGAGAGAGTCTTTTTCTTTTTCTTTATCAAAAAGTCCTGTGCATAAAATAAAATCACATTTTTCCAATGTTGTTTTGTTTTCTCTAAAACTGCTGATTAAATCATCGTCTCTTTTGGGACCTAAATGATAAAATTTTTTTCCATAAATATTATTTTTTAAAGTTTGTAAAGCTGCCTCGCCAGATGTAAAAATATTTTTAAGATAAATTTTATCCATTTTTAAATTTATTAAGTATTTCTCCACGCTCTTGGAGGGTCGGGGTGCATTCGAAATTAACACAAACCTTTTGTTCAATTTATTCAATTCTTTTAAAACATTTATAGCATCCGGATAAAGCTGAACCCCATTATGTATGACTCCCCATAAATCTATGAAAAAAGCATCGTATTTGCTTTGAACTTCCCTCAAACCCTTTATAATTTTTGTATTCATGATACTAAATGACTAGCTTAAGAAAGATTAAAAATACACTATTTTGGTACTTTTGTGCTATAAATCATGAGTTTTTTAAGGGGTATTGAAATTTTAGTATCCAATATTATATATCTGCATATAAAAAATTAGGAGTAAAATTAATATGAAATTTAGACCATTACACGATCGTGTTTTAATTGAGGTTTTAGATAGTGAGGAAAAAACATCTGGAGGAATAATTATTCCGGATACGGCAAAAGAAAAACCTCAGGAAGGTAAAGTGGTAGCAATAGGATCCGGGGCAAGAACAGAGGATGGAAAAATTATACCTATGGATGTAAAGGTGGGTGATTTAGTTCTTTTTGGCAAATGGTCTGGAACGGAAGTAAAAATAGATGGCAAAGAATATAGTATAATGAAAGAGTCAGATATCATGGGTATTTCGAAAGGAAAAAAATAAAATGGCAAAAATTGTAAAATTTGACACTGAAGCAAGAACTAAAATGTTAAAGGGTGTTGACACTCTTGCAAACGCAGTAAAAGTGACTTTGGGTCCTAAAGGAAGAAATGTAGTTTTAGATAAGTCTTATGGTGCTCCACGAACAACAAAAGATGGAGTAACGGTTGCTAAAGAAATTGAGCTAGAAGACAAGTTTGAAAATATGGGAGCTCAGATGGTCAAAGAAGTAGCAAGTAAAACAAATGATGAAGCGGGCGATGGAACTACAACAGCCACAATCTTAGCTCAATCTATAGTAAGAGAAGGAATTAAATATGTTACTGCCGGCATGAATCCAATGGATGTAAAACGTGGACTTGACAATGCGGTAGCTCATGTAATTGAAAAATTAAAATCATCTTCAAAAAAAGTAAAAACAAATGATGAGGTCGCTCAGGTAGGAACAATATCAGCTAATGGTGAAAAAGAAATTGGAGATATGATTTCTAAGGCTATGCAAAAAGTTGGTAATGAAGGAGTAATTACTGTTGAAGAGGCGAAAGGACTTGCAACTGAATTAGATGTGGTTGAAGGAATGCAGTTTGATAGAGGATACCTTTCTCCATATTTTATTACCAATCCTGATAAAATGACAACTGAATTAGAAAATCCACTTATTTTGTTACATGAAAAAAAATTGGCAAATTTACAATCGATAGTTCCTTTATTAGAGTCTGTTGTTCAAGCTGGCAAACCTCTAATGATTATTTCGGAAGATGTAGAGGGTGAAGCCCTAGCTACTTTAGTTGTTAATAAATTGAGAGGTGGTTTAAAAGTAGTTGCAGTTAAAGCTCCGGGATTTGGTGACAGAAGAAAAGCCATGCTAGAAGATATAGCAATATTAACTGGTGGACAGGTAATATCAGAAGATCTTGGAATTAAATTAGAAAATGTAAAAATAAACGATCTTGGATCATGCAAAAAAGTAAAAATTGACAAAGACAATAGCACAATAGTTGCGGGATCTGGTAAGAAAGCTGATATTGAAGCAAGATGTAATCAAATTAGACAACAAATTGAAGAAACTACATCTGATTACGATAAAGAAAAACTTCAAGAGAGATTAGCAAAATTAGCTGGTGGGGTTGCGGTAATTAAAGTTGGTGGAGCTACTGAAGTTGAAGTTAAAGAGAGAAAAGATAGAGTAGAGGATGCTCTTAACGCAACAAGAGCCGCTGTAGAAGAAGGCGTTGTTGCAGGCGGTGGATGTGCTTTACTTTATGCTACACAAGATTTGGATAAGGTTAAATCTAAAGGCGCAGATCAAAAAGCCGGTGTTGATATTTTAAAAAAAGCTTTAGAAGCACCAATTAGACAAATTACAACCAATGCCGGAGTTGATGGATCAGTTGTGGTAGGAAAACTTTTAGAAAGTAAAAAAGCAACACAAGGTTATGACGCTCAAAATGAGGAATATTGTGACATGTTTGCTAAAGGAATTATAGATCCAACAAAAGTTGTTAGAACGGCTTTACAAGATGCAGCTTCTATAGCTGGATTGCTGATTACAACAGAAGCAATGGTTGCTGATAAACCAGAACAAAAAGATTCTGGACCTGCTATGCCTCCTGGTGGTGGAATGGGTGGTATGGGAGGAATGGGTGGTATGGGAATGTAACCCAACTAAAGAAACGAATTAAGAAGGCCGCTACGTGCGGCCTTTTTTTTACTCTTTTTTGAAAACAACAAACAAGCTTGTGATTCTAAAATAATTCCATCTTTTAAAACCCTAAGATCGTTAGCTTTTAAAGTTTCCCCTGTAGATGTAATATCTGTAATTATTTCAGATGATCCAGTAAATGGATATGTTTCTGTTGCTCCCAAACTATTGACTAATTTAAACTGGGTTACACCCTTAGAAAATAAAAAATCTCTAGTTAAATTTGGGTACTTTGTTGCTACTCTTAAACGTTGCTTTTTACTATCTTTAAATTCAAAAGCTACTTCTTCTAAATCTGCAATAGTTTGAACATCTATCCATTGATTTGGTATGGCAACTACAAGCTTGGCATTACCGAAGTCATATTTTTTGTAAACTGATATTTTTTTTTGAATATTGATTTTAGCTTCTTTTAATAAATCATAACCAGAAAAACCAATATCTAAGGAATTATCGCTTAATCTTTCTATTATTTCTCTAGCATGTAAATAAATTATTTTGACATTTTTTTTATTTTTAATTTTAGCGAAATAATCTCTTTCACCTCTCTCTGAAATTAGATTATATTTATTTTTTTTAAATACATTTAAAACATTTTTTCTCAATCTTCCTTTGCTGGGTACCCCAATTTTAATTGTCATAAGAATTTAAATTAATTGCAGCTCCTACTGCAGGAATTTTTCTCTTAGCTCCTAGATTTGATAAAAGATTGTCATACCTACCTCC
>CACLKK010000012.1 GCA_902607525.1 uncultured Pelagibacteraceae bacterium
AGAGCTACGGTCAACCCCTCAACAGCAGCTTTTGCAGGAGAGATTATACTATGATTTGGAAATCCTTTTTTTGCAGCTACAGTAGAAAACATTACAATTGAGCCGCTGTTTCTTTTTAAATTGTCTTGAAATGTTCTAATAATGTCAGTAGCTGCTACTAAATTTAAAACATAGCTAGCAACAAAATCTTTTGCTTTTGTTATTCTTAGAGGTTTTAAATCAATAGATCCTACGCAATAAGCTATCCCAAGAATTTCGGTTTCTGCTAGATCTTTAAATAATTTATCAGCAAAATTAAGTTTTAATACATCGCATACTGAATAAGAATAACTAAGTTTATTTGCAATTTCTTCTAATTCTTCTTTGTTTCTTCCTATTAGATGACAATCTTGTTTTTCTTCATATAACTGATTTGCTAAACTTGAACCAATAGATCCCGTCGCTCCAAAAATAAGGTATTTTTTGTTCATTTTATATTTTTCAAAATTATATATAATTTAGGTGCTTTTTATATCTACACACATCTTGTCGCACTTTTGCTATTACATTTTTATTAAAAAAGTTTAAGTTAAGGATATGATTAAAAAGATATGGATCACTGGAGCAAGCAGCGGCATCGGTAAATCACTAGCAATAAAGTTTGCCAATGAAGGTTGGCAAGTTGCCGCATCTGCTAGAAGAGAAAATTTGCTTATGGATTTAAATAATCAATACCCAAATATTCATCCTTTTGCTCTGGATGTAAAAAATGAAACTGAAACTAAAAATATTTTTCAAAATATAGTAGAAAAATTTGAAACAATAGATATTGCTGTATTTTGTACTGGGATCCATGACCCAGATTCAGAAAAAAAACTTAGTTCAGAAAAAATTAGAGAAATTATGGAAACAAACTTTTTTGGAACTTTAAACTGCATTATGGCAGTAAATAATTATTTTAGAGAGAGAAAAAAAGGTCACATATCTATAGTTTCTTCAGTTGCTGGTTATAGAGGTCTACCAGCTGCCTCGGGTTACTGTGCATCAAAATCAGCTCTAATAAGTTTGGCTGAAAGTATTTATTTTGATTTTAAAAGATACAATGTAAGAATTTCACTGGTAAACCCTGGCTTTATTAAAACTCCTATGACGGATAAAAATAAATTTGCAATGCCTATGATTAAATCTCCTGAATTTGCTGCAGAAAAAATGTTTATTGGTTTAACAAAAAAAAGTGCATTTGAAATTCATTTTCCAATAGCCTTCACAATGACGATGAAACTATTAAAAATTATGCCGAATTGGTTATATTTTTTGTTGGTAAAACAAGGGATGAAAACAATTAAGTATTAGTTTTTTTGAAAAAATACAGTTAATTCTGCAACTTTTATTCCAAACTTAGTCATTGTTGCTCTATTAATTGCAACTTTATCGTCTTGTTTAAATATCCAGTCATCAAAAGTAATTTTCATTTCTTTACCCTTAACAGGAACTAATAAAACATATTCAAATTTAAAAGCAGGACCATAAGAATAGCCCTTGGCCTTACCTACTACATCGCCTGCCGTACCTTCATAATTATGTTCGTCAATTTTTTTTATTTTCCACTGTCTTTTCTGCACTTCACCATCTGACCAGTTAAATTTCTCATCCAAAATTAATTGTTTGCCGTCCCATTTTCCATTTAAATCGGCTGAAAATTGTCTCATCACTTTGCCAGATCTGTTTTGCAAAATTCCCCAAGCCTTAACATTACCTGATAAATAATCTTCTATAATCAGTCTTGGTTTTTGGTCTTTAAAATCTATTGGTTTCATATTGTTACCTGAACAACTAGTTAATAAAAATGCAACTAATAAAATAAATATAATTTTCATATTTAATTATTTATTGCACAAAGAAAACTGCACTAAATCTATATTTTTAGACTTAAAACCAGCTTCGCAATAAGAAAAGTAAAAATCCCACATTTTTTTAAAATTTAAATTAAAGCCTTGTCTTGAAATTGAATCCCAGGAGTTTAAAAAACTTTCTCTCCATTTTTGTAGAGTATTAGAATAATGTGAGCCATATAAATAGTAACCATCAATTTTTAAACCTGATTTGTTAGATAATTTGTTTAATGATTTTAACGAAGGCAAAAAACCACCGGGGAAAATATATTTTTGTATAAAATCTTCTTTGTTTCTATATCTGCTGTATAACTCGTCTTTAATGATTATTGCCTGGATGGCTCCTCTGCCTCCAGGTGCCAAATTTTCTTTGATAGTATTAAAATATTTATTCAAGTATTTTTCTCCAACTGCTTCGATCATTTCAATAGATATTATTATGTCATATTTTTTTCTAATATCTCTGTAGTCCATCATTTGAACATTAACTTTATGATTTAAACCTTTTTTTCTAATTCTTTCTTTTGTAAACAAAAATTGTTTTTTTGAGATTGTTATGCAGTCTAATTTAATATTGTAATTTTTTGCTACGTGTTCAGCAAAACCACCCCATCCACACCCAATTTCTAAAATTTTATCCCCATTTCTTGGTTTAACCATATTGATCAATTTATTGTATTTATTAATTTGTGCCTTTTCCAAAGTTTCGCTTGAAGAATTAAATATTCCACACGAGTAAGTAAGTGTTTTATCAAGCCATTTTGAAAAAAATTCATTACCAAGATCATAATGTAAAGATATATTTTTTTTGCTTCTCTCTTTTGTATTAGTAAATATATTTCTTTTTAAAAAACTCTGAATTAAAGAAAATTGAAAAAATCCAGAAAATTTGTAGGTTATATTTATATTCTTTGCGCTTAGTTCTATTAAAGATGTCAAATCCTCAGTTTCAAACTCACCATTAATGTAACTTTCTGCTAATCCTGTACTACCTTTTCTTAAAATATTAAAACAGAAGCTAGGGTTATTAATTTTTAATTTTGCTTTTAAAAAACTTTTTTTATCTCCAAAAAAATATTCTCTTTCCGTAGCATCAACCAAAATTAAATAACCATGAGAGATTTTTTTAAGATTCCTAATAACGAATTGGTCAGAAATATAGTTTAAAATTTTATTCATTAATTTTCTATAGACAAATTATTTTTCATTTTTATTTTTCTCTTGACGTGTTTAACTCCTTTAATCCATAATCTAAATGCTTCAAAATGTATCGCCAAAATAACCTTGAATGACATGAGGGGATGTGTAAGAAATTGAAAAAATAAGTTTTTACTGCTCATTTCTATCTTTTTTCCAACCTGACAGGCCGTAAGTAGAGTGCCTTCGGCATCAGCTTGTTTGATAAAAACATTTAAAATTTTTCCGGGATTTAACAATCTAAAGTTGTAAAATGTTTCCATTTCCATAAATGGCGAAACATAAAATTTTTTATTACACTTATGTAAAATTAAATTAGAAGATGGCGATGCAGAAAATACATAGGTATGTTGCTCATTATAAGTATTTTTAACTTCATAGAGAATTGCTTTTAATTTTAAATTTTCATCGTAGCAATAAAAAATACTTAAAGGGTTAAAAACATATCCAAAAAATCTTGGATAACAAAGTAATTTAATAGTTCCTATTCTGAAATCTATTTTGGCCTCAGATATAGTATTTTTTACCCAATTAACTAATGAGCTTCCGTCTCGCGAGCCATGATCCGCATCATAAAAACTCAAAATATTAAATCTGTTATAAGAAAAAAAATTTATTTTTTTCGCTAAGTTTTCAATTTCGTTTAAATCAATTAACAAAGAGAAGGTTTTATAGGTAAAAAAGTGTCTTTTAGGTTTAAATCTTCTATGAGTAATAAAGCCTGAATATATGCATGAATTAAACAAGTTCATAATTTATTTGAAACATTTATTCCTGAATTTAAACCATCTTCATGAAATCCGTAGCCAAAATAACTTCCGCAAAAGTAACTATTATTCACACCCTGCAGATCTGGAAGATGTTTTTGAGCATTTATCGTTTTAATATCATAAAAAGGATGAGTAAATTCAACTTTTTGTATAATTTTGCTGTCCTCTATAGGTATAAATGGGTTTAATGTTAAAAAATAATTTTTTTTACTTTTTAAATTTTGCAATTTATTCAACCAATAAGTAACGCTATTTTTTTTTGTATCATTTTTATCCAATATTGAATTCCAACTAGACCAAGCATTTTTTCTTTTTGGCATTAAACATTCATCATTATGAAGATATGCAATATTTTTCTTATATTGAAAATTTTTTAATATTTTTTTTTCATTTTGAGTAGGTTCATTAATCAATTCTAACGCCTCATTTGCATGTACTGCAAATATTATTTTGTCATATTCAAAATATTCATTTGCAGATCCATAATATAATCTAACCCCATTTTTATTTCTCAAAACATTACTAATTTTGTAGTTTTTAAAATATTCTCCGCTAATAGTTTCTAAAATTTTTTTTACATAAATTTTACTTCTACCTGAAACTGTATACCATTGTGGCCTATTTTTTATTTTGAAAAGACCATGGTTTTGAAAAAAATTTATAAATAAAGACATTGGCATTTCATACGCAAGATGTGTGGGCATGGACCATATGGCTGATACCATAGGAATAATATGAAAATTAATAAAGTAATTGGAAATTTTTTTATTTTGCAAGAATTCACCTAATGTTTCATTTATGAAATTTTCTTTTTTCATCGTGTCAGCCATTTTATAAAAATCAAATATCTCTATAATCATTTTTATAAAATTAAAATTAAAAATATTATATTTGTTTGTAAACAGTCCTTTTAAACCGTTGCCTGAATATTCTATACTTGAGTTTTTTACTGAAACTGAAAAAGACATATTGCTTTTTTCATAATTAACCTGGAGTTTATTGAATAAATCTACAAGATTTGGATAATTAATTTTATTAAAAACAATAAATCCTAAGTCGATAGCAATTTTTTCATTAGAATTATCTGATGGAACTTCTACCGTGTAAGAATGTCCTCCAAAGTGATCGTTTTTTTCAAATAAATCTACTTGATGTTTTTTAGATAAAAAATGGGCTGCCCCAAGCCCAGAAATTCCTGAACCTATAACAGCAATTTTCATATGATTTTTTTATGCCGCAGACTCTTTATATTCATCCATTGATGGGCATGAACAGAAAAGATTTTTATCTCCATAAACATTGTCTACTCTAGCAACGGGAGGCCAGTACTTATAAGATTTTAAAGTCGCAGACGGATATCCCGCACTTTCTCTATCATATTTATGTTTCCATTCATTTGCGGTAAGCTCTATATGCGTATGTGGCGCGTTTTTTAAAGGATTATCAATTTTATCAAATTCTTCATTCTTAACTTTATTAATTTCTTCTCTTATTTTTATTAGTGCATCACAAAATCTATTAATCTCAGACAAATTTTCACTTTCTGTTGGTTCTATCATCATTGTGCCTGGGACAGGCCAAGACATTGTGGGTGCGTGAAAACCAAAATCAATTAATCTTTTTGCTATATCTTCTTCTGTGATTCCTGTTTCGCTTTTAATTTTTCTAATATCTATAATGCATTCATGAGCTACATTTCCATTTTTTCCTTTATATAAAATTGGGAAATGATCTTTAAGTTTGTGTGCTATATAATTAGCATTTAAAATTGCATTTTGAGTGGCAAGTTTTAAACCTTCCGCACCCATCATCTTAATATACATCCATGATATAGAGAGAATGCTTGAGCTTCCCCAGGGCGCTGCTGAAATTGCCCCTATTCCAGAAGGAGTGCCGCAATCAATTACTGGATGACTTGGTAAATAAATCTCTAAATGTTTTTTACAAGCAATAGGACCCATTCCTGGACCGCCTCCACCATGAGGTATGCAGAACGTTTTGTGTAAATTAATATGACAAACATCAGGACCAAAATTTCCTGGCTTTGCAATACCAACCAATGCATTTAGATTTGCTCCATCCATATAAACTTGACCTCCATGTTTATGAACCAAATCACAAATATCCCTTATTTTTTCTTCGAAAACTCCGTGAGTTGACGGATAAGTTACCATTAGTGTGGACAAAGTATCTGAGTATTCTTCAGCTTTTTTCTTTAAATCTTCATAATCTACATTTCCATATGAGTCACAATTAACAACAACAACTTTCATGCCAGCCATTTGTGCGCTTGCTGGATTAGTTCCATGTGCAGAGCTCGGTATTAAACAAACATTTCTATTTTTTTGACTATTTTTTTCATGAAACTTTCTAATAACCATTAAGCCAGCAAATTCTCCTTGCGCTCCAGCATTTGGTTGCAAAGAAACACCAGAAAAGCCTGTTATTGTCCTTAGCCAATTTTTTAAATCAGTAAATAATTCTCTATAACCATCCATTTGTTCGATAGGGGAATATGGATGTGGATGTGAAAACTCTTTCCAAGTTATAGGTATCATTTCAGAAACTGAATTTAATTTCATCGTGCACGAACCTAAAGCTATCATTGATCTATTCAATGCGATATCAGAGTCTTCTAATTTTTTTAAATATCTAAGCATTGCGGTTTCGGAATGGTAACTATTAAAAACCGGATGATCTAAATATGTTGAGCTTCTTAATAAAGTTTTTGGCAGATTAGATAAGCTTTTGTTTGTCGTTTCTTTAGTCGTTTCCTTAATTGTTTCTGAACAGTTAAAAATTTTTAATACCTGATTAGCTCTATAAAGATTTTTTCTTTCATCAAACGAAACTGATAACATCTCGGAGTTAACTTTTCTTATATTCACTTGTTGATCTAGCGCATTTTTATAAATTTTGTCCGTTTTATCTAGTGTTTTTACAGTAACGGTATCAAAAAAATAATCTGAGTAAAGTTCATAGCCAGATTGTTTTAATTTATCTGCAAAATTTTTAGCAAGTAGTGAAACGGTGTCTGCTATTTTTTTAATTCCTTTTGGACCATGATATACGGCATAGGCTGCTGAAACTATTGCAAGCAAAGCCTGAGCAGTACAAATATTGCTTGTAGCTTTGTCTCTCCTTATGTGCTGTTCTCTTGTTTGAAGAGCCAGTCTATAAGCTTTGTTACCATGCCTATCTACTGAAACACCAACTATTCTTCCTGGCATTGATCTTTTGTATTCATCTTTAGTAGCAAAGAACGCAGCATGAGGTCCTCCGTAACCCATTGGAATTCCAAAACGTTGCGAACTTCCCACTGCTATATCTGCTCCTAATTCAGCAGGTGTTTTAATTTTGGCAAGAGCTAATAAATCACAAACCAATACTGCTTTTCCATTTTTTTTATGTATTTTGCTAATAGCTTCACTAGGATCCTTTATATCTCCTAAAGTTCCTGGATATTGTATAATCCCACAAACAATATTCTCATTAATATCTTTATCTTCATCCCCTACTATTATTTTTAAACCCAACGGCTCGGCTCTTGTTTTAATCACATCAATGGTTTGAGGGTGACAATTTTTCGAGACAAACACTTTTTTGGTATCGCTTTTGCAAATTCTATAACTTAAACCCATAGCTTCGGCTGCGGCAGTGCCCTCATCTAAAAGAGATGCATTCGCAATATCCATCCCTGTAAAATCAATTATCATCTGTTGAAAATTTAAAAGCATCTCAAGTCTTCCCTGGGCCACTTCTGGTTGATACGGAGTATAAGAGGTATACCATCCAGGATTTTCCAAAATATTTCTTAGTATTACATATGGTGTATAATTTCCATAATATCCCATTCCGATAAAATTTGAATAAATTTTATTCTTTTGAGAGATGTCTCTTAGTTTTCTAAGTGCTTTGTACTCTGAATTAGGTTCACCAATACTTAAATTCTCTTTTAATAGAATTTTTTCTGGTACTGTTTTAGCAATTAACTCATCTAAGTTATTATAACCCAATTCTTTAAGCATAGCTTTCTGTTCTTCTTTGGAAGCTCCTATATGCCTTTGGATAAAATCTTTCTGAGCATTTTTTAACATTTAACTTGGATTCTCCTTTGCAAACTTATCGTAATCAGCTTTACTCATTAATTGATCTAACTCTGACTTGTTTTTTATTTTAATTTTAAAAAACCAAGATGCGCCCTCTGGATCTTTATTCACGGCACCAGGATCATCTACAATAGATTGATTTGTATCAGTAATTTCTCCAGTTATCGGAGTATAAACATCACTAGCTGCCTTTGTTGACTCTACTACTCCCGCCTGTCCTTCTTTTTCTACATTCTTTCCTTTTTCCGGTAACTCGACAAACACAACATCTCCTAACATTTCAGCGGCGTGTTTCGTAATACCGACAGTTGCAACATCTCCTTCTATAGTAATCCACTCGTGTTGTTTTGAATATTTTTTTTCACTCATTTTTACCTCACATAACTTTTTTTATAAAATGGAAGTTCTGATATTTTAGCTTCATGCTTCTTTCCTCTAACTTCCAAAAAGACCTTTGTTCCAGGTCTTGTAAAATTTAATTTTACATAACCCATAGCAATAGGCCCATTAACACTTGGACCAAAAGTACCACTTGTAATAGATCCAATTTCTTTACCATCTTCAGAAAAAATCTTAACTCCTTCTCTAGCTATAATTTTACCTTCAGGTTTAATGCCAATTCTTAATCGGCTTAAACTCCCATTTAAATCTGATTTAATTTTTTTATAGCCTACAAATCCACCTTCTTCCCTTCTTCTCTTTGATATTGCCCATTTAAGATTTGCTTCAATCGGACTTGTAGATTCATTTATATCATGACCGTAAAGACACAATCCAGCTTCTAGTCTTAAAGTATCTCTAGCTCCTAAACCAATTGGTTTTACATTTTGTGATGTTAATTTTTTTGCAAAATCTTCTACTGATTCATTTGATATGGAAATTTCAAATCCATCTTCTCCTGTATAACCTGATCTAGTTATATAAACATCTCTACTATTATAAGAAAATTTATTGCCATTCATAAATTTAAGGGAAGAAACTCCACTAATTATTTTTTCTAATATTTGTGATGATTTTGGTCCTTGCAAAGCAACAAGGGACAAATTTTTATGCAAAGTTATTTTAAATTTATCCTTAAGTGAACCACTAATTATTTTAAAATCATTATTTTTACATGCTGCATTGAGAATAATATTAAAACCTTTTTCAACTTTGGTTACAATTAAATCATCATAGATTCCACCTTCTTCATTAGTAAGGAAAGAATATTTTGATTGGTTAAGTCTTATTTTCTTTAGATCTATAGGAATAATTTTTTCTAATTCTATTGCCAGCTCTTCGCTTCCTTCTATTGATAATTGTCCCATATGCGAAACATCGAACATACCTGCGATACTTCTAGTTAGTTTATGTTCATCTACAATTCCTGAGGAATATTGCACAGGCATTTCATAGCCAGCAAACGGAACAAACTTGGCTCCAAGACTTTTATGATAATTGTATAAAGCTGTTTTTTGTGTTTCCATAATAACTTTTATCAAGCCCCCTCTGTCTAGTTACCTGAGAGATTTACTCCTTCGGTGAGGCTACGCCTTCTTTCCAGAGTTATTATGTATACGGTCCTTTTGCCTGAGAGTTTCCGGGGTGGTTGCTCCTTCGGCGCCAATTAAATTGGTCTCTCCCGTATTAGGTAGATTTTCGGATAGATATTAATAAATGTCAAATGAATAAAACTATTCTTTTTTTTTAGGACTGAAAAAAAACTCAAATAAAATTGCCGAAATAATGACGCCTCCTCCTATAAGCACACTAATGGGTGGTATTTCATTTATAAAAAACCAAGCCCACAATGGTCCAAAAACTGCTTCGGTTAACATCAAAATACCTACCACGGCAGCAGGAGTGGTTCTAGATCCAATTGTAATCATTATAAAACCAAAGCCAATTTGAAAAGTTCCTGCGAGAAATCCTAAAAACAGATCATGTGATGAGATAGATAATTTGCCTGCAATAAAGTATCCAATTAAAGCAGCAAAAACTCCAGCTACGAATTGTGATGGCACCATATCTACTTTTGGATATTTTCTGACTATTACAATTAATACTGCAAATGAGATGGGCATTATAAAAGCAACAATATTACCAAGAAATTGGCTTGCAGATTGAATTGATAAAGAGCTTCCAATTATAATAAGTACACCTGACATCCCCATAACAATTGAAATTAAAGTTACTAAATTAATTTTTTCCTTTAAAAAAATATATCCAAATAACGCTAAAAAGATTGTTTCAGTTGAAATTATAAAAAGAGTATTAGCAACAGTAGTATGATACATCGCAAATACATAAGCGGAAAAACCGATTCCCAAAAATACACCTGCTATGATTCCAGGTAAACCAGAATCATGAAAAGATTTAAAGAAATTTTTTTTAAAGGTAATTAATAAATATAAAGCTACAACAATTGAAAAAAAAAATTGCCTCCAAAAAAGAATTTGCCATAAATTAGCCCCTTCAAAAGATTTTACAATTATGCCTCCAAAACTTAAGCATAACGCCCCCATCAGAACTAAAATTGCTCCAGGAATTTTATTTAGTAATGTCAATTTATCTCTTTAATATTTTTAATAATTTCTGAAATACTATTGAGATGTTCTTTATACAATTGCTCGGCCTCACGCAACTTAATAAGTTCAAAAAATATTTTCTCCCCAGGAATTTTTTGAATCAATAGATTATAATCCACTGATGTAACGTTTGCTATTTTAGGATATCCCCCTATCGTTGGATAATCAGTTAATAGTATAATTGGCTGACCATCAGCAGGTACCTGGATAGCTCCCTTAGTAATTCCTTCAGATCGAATATTCGTACTAATTATATTTTTTAGAACGGTGCCTTCTAACCTCATTCCCATTCGATCTGTTAAGTTAGAAATTTTATATTCTTTTGAAAAAAATTCCTTTTGGCTTTCTTTTGAAAAATAATCATATTGAGAGCCCTTCAAAACTCTAATTACTTTCTTATTTTTTTCTGGAACATTGGTTAAAAAATTTTTTCTATCGTTACTTCCAGTTTTAATATTTATTTTATCATTTATTTTTATTTTTTTTCCTTCGTTGGGACCAATTTCTGCCCTGGACAAAACGGAAACACTTTTACAAAAAGCTTTTATATTAAAACCTCCCTGCAGAGCCATATAACCATAAACTGATTTTTTTGTTGCTAAAATATCAATTTGATCTCCTTCATTTAAAACATAAGTTCTGTTGCATTCTCCATTTAATATTTCTTTATCAGGTCTAATGATTTGAAAAAAAACATTTCCAGTTATAGCAATTTTCGTTTTGCCCTTAATTAATTTTAACAAAGGTCCCTGGTAAGCAAACTCAAGAGTTCCTTCGTTTAAAGAGTTTCCAACTAAAGCGTTTGCAATTGAAAACGAATCTAAGTCCATACATCCTCCTGGTGTAACACCAAGGTGTTGCATATGAAAACGACCTTTGTCTTGGAAAGTAGTATTTATGCCAGGCCTTACAACTTCAAAAAAATAATTACTCATTTGATAATTTTTTGAACTCCTCTTTTGAAATTGATTTAAATTTAACTGAATCTCCCGGAGATAAGAGACATGGATTAGTTTCGTTTTCTTTATTAAAAAGTTTTGTTGGGGTTCTTCCTATAATATTCCATCCGCCTGGACTTTCATAAGGGTAAATATTACAAAATTTTTCTACAATACCAACTGAACCAGGTGGTATTTTAACTCTGGGTGTCTTTAAACGATTTAAAAAAAGTTTTGAATCTAAATCTCCCATAAAAGGGTGTCCGGGAATAAAACCAATCATGTAAACAAAAAAATCAGTATTTAAGTGAGTATTTATAATTTCATCTTTGTCTATTTTTAATGTTTTGCTCATGTTTTCTAAGTCCATTTCAAAATCGTAGCAAACAGGTATTGTCCAGTTTTTTCTATTTTGAGAAAGATTTAATTTAGAAAAATCGACTGACTCTAAAAAATTAATAATTTTGGATGAATTTATTTCCTCAAGATCAAAATTTATAATTAATTTATTATACGATGGAGTATAGTTTAATATTCCTTTTAAGTTACCGCTTAAAACCTCTTTTTTGATATGGTGAAAAAGTTTAATAACACTAGTGTTTATTTCTCGATTAACTTCTTCTCCAAAATCGCAAATAATGCCACAGTCTCCAATATTATTTAGTTTCTTGAACATAAGTTGATATAATAATTTGTATTCCTTATTAAATAAACTAAGGATTTAAAAAATGGAAATTAATATTAATTGTGATTTAGGTGAAAGTTCAAAGTTACATTCGACTGAAAATGACCCTTTATTACTAGAAATAGTGAACTCCGCGAATATCGCTTGTGGATACCATGCGGGTGATAAGGGGACAATGGAAAGAACTATTGAAATTTCAAAAAAAAATAAAGTCAGTATAGGTGCTCACCCATCTTTTAAAGATCTCGAAAATTTTGGTAGAAAAAGATTAGATTTGCCACCAAATGAAGTAAAAAAACTTGTAATAGACCAAATAGATATTCTCTCTAAAATTTCAAATAATAAGGGTTTAAAAGTCACTCATGTAAAGCCTCATGGAGCTTTAAATAATATGGCTTGTGAAAATTATGATCTAGCAAAAACAATTTCAGAAGCAATAATTGAAGCAAACAAAGAACTAATTTTTTTAGTTCCGACAGGATCGCAGATGGAAAAAGCTGGAAAAAAACTTGGAATGAAAATTGCGGCTGAAATATTTGCTGACAGAAATTATGAAGATAATGGAAATTTAGTTTCTAGATCAAAAAAAAATGCATTGATAACTGATCCAGAAATTGCAAAAAATCACGTTATTAAAATGGTAGAAAATCAAGCGTTGAATTGCTATTCAGGAAAACAAATCCCTTGTGAAATAGACTCAGTTTGTGTTCATGGTGACGGCGAAAATGCTGTGAATACTGCAAAGGAAATTAGAGATGGACTTTTAAAAGCTGGTGTGACCTTAAATCCTTTGGATAAAATGAAAAAGTTTATATAAATCTCTTTTACTTTATAAAATATGAAACTTGTAATAACTCTTTTAGTTTTTTTTGGACTATCTGTTAACTTAAATTTAGCCTATGCAGCCTCAGGAGGAGGCCTCGATAGTACTGGATCAAGTTTATATAAGTCAGGAAAAAAGTTAATTATCAAAGCTAAAAAGTTAGAAAAAAAAGAAAAAATTGAAAAAGCGCAGACCTTATATTTAAAAGCCTTAAGCAAACTTGAAAAAGCCTATGATAAAGATAAAAAAAATGCAGATATATTAAATTATCTGGGTTTTGCGTTAAGAAAAACTGGAGATTTTGATAAAGCAGAAAAATTTTATCTTGAAGGATTAAAAATTGATGCTGCGCATTTAGGTATAAATGAATACTTGGGTGAGCTTTATGTTCAAACGAATAGAATTGAATTAGCCAAAGAAAGGCTTCAGGTCCTTAATGGTTGCAAATGTGAAGAATACGAAGAATTAAAAGAACTTATAGAAAAAAATTAAAATGCATATTGTAGAATTTATTGGACGCCTACTCCTTTCAACATTATTTTTAATCGAAGGTTTTGGAAAAATTGGAATGCAAGAAGATGTAATAATGTACATGGAAGATTATAATGTACCAGGAATATTATTTGCCCCTGCAACAATTCTTGAAATTTTATTTCCTCTATTGCTTATATTTGGCTATAGAACAAAATGGGTTGCATCAGTAATGGCTCTATTTACATTTGTTGTAGCAATTATTTTTCATACAGATTTTAGCGAAGGAATGCAAATGATGCTCTTTTTAAAAGATCTAGCAATTGCTGGCGGTTTTATGATTCTCGTTGTGCATGGACCTGGCAAAATTAGTTTAGACCATTACTTTAAATCAAAGGAGAAATGAAATCGACTGATAAAAAAAAATCAGAAGATTTTTATAAACTCTTTAAACCTCAGCTAACGCCAAAAAAAATGCTAGAAATGGGAGTATTTGGTGGTTCTTATTTTAGCGGAAAAATAAAAGAATATCCAAAGTCTTGGTTCAAAAAAGCAAAACTAAGCAAAACTTTTGATGTAGAAAAAAATCGCTTTAGAGTTAAGGCTGGCCTATCAAGAAAAGAATGGCAAGATAAAGGATGGATTTTTAAGGAAGATCCGCTAGGCTGGTTTCAATGGTATTGTAGATTTGCAAACGGAAGAAGAATTCCCCACGTCGATGAAATACAAATTAAAAGATGGAAAGCTTTTAAAAGACATGTGACTGCAATTAAAAAAAACTGTGAACAAGGAGATATTCATTGCCGTAGAAAACAAAGACAGGCAATTTTGCAGTGGGCTTACGATCCTTTTATTTAAGCGGCTGAATCATTTGTTCAGGTAACCATAATGCTATATCCGGAAAAATAATTATTACAACTACAGCTAAAATCATTAGAAGAAATAAAGGAAAGGCACTTTTAGCTATGAAACCCATATCTTTATCAGCCATGCCTTGAAGCACAAATAGATTAAATCCAACTGGCGGTGTAATTTGAGCCATCTCAACTACTATAACTAAAAATACCCCGAACCAAATCATATCAAAACCTGCCTGTCTTATCATTGGTTCAATAATAGCCATGGTTAATACAACAGCTGAAATTCCATCTAGGAACATTCCAAGAATAATGTAAAAAAATTGTAAGCACTAAAATTAAAACATAGGGCGATAAATTCATTTCTTGTATCCAAATTGCTAGATTTCTAGGAAGTCCAGTAAAACCCATAGCCAAAGATAAAAATGAAGAACCAGCCAGAATAAAAGCAATCATGCATGAAGTTTTGGTTGCTCCCAATAAAGATAATTTGAAGGTTTTTATACTTAGACTTTTTTGAAAATAAGATAAAATTAAAGCTCCAACTACTCCCAAAGATGCTGCTTCGGTAGCGGTTGCAATTCCCACATATATAGATCCTATTACTGCAGTAATTAAAACTATAACAGGGATAAGTTGGCTTGAATCTTTTATTTTTTGAGAAAAGGAAAAAGTTTTTTCAATTTTTGGCATGCTCTCTTTGTTAAGAAGCGACCAACTAATAACATAAAACATAAAGAATATTGCAATCATAATTCCTGGAATAATTCCTGCTATAAAAAGTTTGGCAATAGATTCTTGAACTGTTACGCCATAAATAATTAATATAATAGAAGGCGGGATTAATAATCCAAGCGTTCCCGATCCAGCCAGACTTCCAAGCAGTAGTTTTTCTGGATAATTTCTTTTTCTTAATTCGGGAATAGACATTTTTCCAACTGTAGCAACAGTAGCTGCGGACGATCCAGAAATTGCAGCAAATAAAGCACAACCAACAACGTTTACATGAATTAACCCTCCAGGAAGACGTGACATCCATGGTGCTAAACCTTTAAATAAATTTTCAGATAGTTTAGTCCTAAATAGTATTTCTCCCATCCAAACAAATAATGGTAAAGCTGTTAAAGTCCAAGATGAACTTGTTCCCCAAATTGTGGTGGCCATTGCATCACCAACTGGACGTGATGTGAAAAGCAGCATACCAATGGCTGATACTCCTACCATACTAAGAGCAACCCAAATTCCAGTTCCTAAAAAAATTAGCAAGATTGAAATAAAAAAGATTGTTAAAAATAGTTCTGGCATGATTAGCTGTTATTTTTTTTTAAGATTAAAAGAATAAAATTATGTAATACACAAATGAAGAATATAGTAGAACCCAAAGCTACTGAAACTTGTGGAATCCAAATTAAAATTTCATCTGCTCCTTCGCTTCTTTCTTGAAATTTAAAAGAAATCATCAACATTTTTAAAAAGTAAAAAGATAGAAAACCTGAAAAAAAAGTTGCAGCTGATAAACACCACAGCTCCAAAAATCTTCTAATATTCTTGCTCGATTTTTCTAAAAATAATGTAATTCTTATGTGCCCCTTTTCTCCAAATGTATATGCTAGTGCAAGAAAAGAAGAAGCGGCCATGCAATAACCTGAATATTCTGCTAGACCCCGAATATAGAAACCAAATATTCTAGAAGCTATTCCTGTAAGAATAAATGTTGCTACCAATATAAGAAAAATAGCTGCTATATAACCTGACAGTCTATAAAGAATTCTTAAATAATTATCAATTTTACAAAGCATAAAAAAAGGCCGTTTAATTATACGGCCTTTTTTTTCAAAATTAAATTTATTAATTAAAAGCTGCTAGAACTGCTTGCCCACGTGAGCCTGCTCTTTCAGCCCATTCCTTAGACATTGTAGCTCCCACATCTTCAAAATGCTTCTTCAAAGCAGAATTAACTTTGCCAACTTTCATGCCAGCATCGGCAAGGGCTTTTTTATCATTTTTGTTTCCTTTTTTAGATAAATCCCATCCCTTTTTTTCTGCTTTAGCAGCTTCTGACATTACTAGTTTTTGTGTAGCGGCATCTAATTTATTCCAAGCATCTTTATTTACGATCACCATATTTTTTGGAAACCAAGCGGCTATATCATAAAAATATCCCACTCCATTTTCCCAAATCTTTTTATTTTTTCCTGTTGTTGGTGAAGTAATCATGCTTTCAACTGCACCTGTTGAAAATGCCTGGCTAATTTCGGCTGCCTCAATTTTTGTTGGAGCCATTCCTGTTAATTCAGCAATTCTAATTGTTGCAGAATTGTAAGCTCTAAATTTCAAACCTTTTAAATCTGCCACACTATTAATTTCCTTTTTGCTGTATAAACCTTGAGCTGGCCATGGTACTGCATACAAGAATACAAGACCTTTGCTATCAAGACCTTTTACAATTTCTGGTTTTGAAGCTTTATAGAGTCTCATTGCAGCTCCGTAAGTAGTTGCCAAGAAAGGTTGAGAATCTACTTCTAATAATGGATCTTCTTTTCCAAGAGCGGACATAAATCTTTCTCCTATTTGAGCTTGACCTGTTCTTACCGCTCTAAATATTTCTCCACCTTTGTAAAGTGATCCACCTGGATGAGTAACTATTGTTAATTTACCTCCACTTTTCTCGCTAACATTTTTAGCAAACTCTGTTGCATTTGCTGAATGGAAATTTCCAGCTCCATAAGCAAGAGCCATATCCCATTTTTCACCAGCACTAGCAATATTTACACTTAAAATAAGTGAAGCTAGTGTGATAATAATATTTCTTATTAATTTCATATTCCCTCCATAAAATTATTAATTTCTTATTTCACAATGAAGAAAGAGTAATTGCAATAGAATAATTTAGGCTATAGAATTAAAAAAATAAAAAAAAGTGCTAGAAGAAACCCTAATATTCATTCAAATAATATTCATAGACATTGTAATGGCTGCTGATAACGCCATTATTATAGGAATGGTTGCTGCAAATTTTGCTCCAAAAAATAGAAGGCAAATTATTATGTGGGGCGTTTTTGCTGCCTTTATATTCAGAGTTATATTTGCTTTTTCTGCAACTTTTTTATTTCAATTTGCTTTTATTAAATTAATTGGTGGAGTGCTTCTTTTATGGATAGTTAATGAACTTAGAATAGATTTATTTACAGTAAAAAAAATAAAATCTCCAACTAAACAATCTAAAGAACCTTCCTTTATGAGTGGAGTTTATAAAGTTTTAATCGCAGATATTACTTTAAGTTTTGATAATGTTTTAGGAGTAGCGGGCGCAGCAAAAGAACATTACTTGCTATTACTATTTGGTTTAGTTTTGTCTGTAATTTTAGTAGGGGCATTAGCTACATATTTTGCAAAATTTATTCAAGATAACAAATGGGTTGGATATGTTGGTCTAGCAGTAATTTTATTAGTTGCGGTACAGTTAATTATTGGAGGTTTAATGGATTACGAAGTACTTACAATCAACGAACCTTTTGCTTCTTGGTTTTAAAAAATACCTTTATTGGAAATTTTATTTTGATGCATGTCTTCTTTTAGTTGAATATTTAGCTTACTAAGTTCTGATTTATTTAGATTTCTCAAATTTTGAACATCATTTAAAAATCTTTCTGATTCACTCGACTCAATAATACCATTTGTAAGTGTTTTAAATTTTTTAATATAATCTTTTCTTTTAAATGGATTTCTTCCGTTAGGATGAGCATCGGCAACACTAATTTCTTCAACAATTTTTGATCCATTTTTCATCTTGATCAATACTTTTCCACCGAAGCACTTTTTGCTTGGGTTAGGATCATGATATTTTTTTGTCCATTTTTTATCTTCAAATGTTTTGATCTTTTTCCATAACTCAACAGTACTTTTGGTATTAGATCTTTCCGAAGTATACGAATCTACATGATGCCATTTGCCATCTTCTAGAGCCACTGCAAAAATATACATAATAGAGTGATCAAGTGTTTCCCTGCTTGCTTTTGGATCCATTTTTTGTGGATCATTTGCACCAGTTCCAATTACATTATGAGTATGATGACTGGTATAAATTTCTATTTTTTTAATATCTGAAATATTCTTTATTTTTTTATTTAAACTTCTTGCTAGATCTATCAGTGCTTGAGATTGATATTCAGCTGAATGTTCTTTGGTATAAGTTTCTAAAATAGCTTTTTTTTCTTCATTAACTTTTGGTAAAGGAACAGTGTACTTTGCCTTGGATCCCGAAAGAACATAAGCTATTACACTATCTTCCCCTTCGTAAATTGGACTTGGGGAACCTTCTCCTCTCATTGCTCTATCAACTGCTTCAATAGCTAACTTTCCGGCATGAGCTGGTGCAAATGCTTTCCAACTTGAAATTTCTCCTTTTCTAGATTGTCTTGTTGAAACTGTTGTGTGCAAAGCTTGTTGAATAGATTGATAAATAGTTTCGGTGTTAAGATTTAATGATGATCCAATTCCCGCTGCAACACTTGGCCCTAAGTGGGCTATGTGATCAATTTTATGTTCATGCAAACAAATTCCTTTAACAAGATTTACCTGAACTTCATAACCTGTGATAATTCCTCTAACTAAATCCATGCCGCTTAAATTTTTTTGCTGAGCCACTGCTAAAATTGGAGGAATGTTGTCACCTGGATGACTATAGTCTGCTGCTAAAAAGGTATCATGAAAATCTAACTCTCTAACTGCTGTTCCATTCGCCCAAGCTGCCCACTCACAATCGAATTTTTGATCTGAGTTAATTCCAAAAACTGTTGCTCCATTTCCTCTTGGATGCGCTAAAGCCATTTCCCTGGCAGAAACAACTGGTCTTCTTTCTAATGATGCTATTGCAACTGAAGCATTATCAATAATCCTATTAATAACCATATCAATCGCATCTTCATTTAGAGAAGCTTTGTCTGATGCAATTTCAGCAATTTTCCAAGCTAGTTGATCCTCTTTCTTTAACTTGGCCGATGATTTGTGTACCCTTACTTTAATATTTCTCATTATAACATGCTTCTTAAAACGTATTTTAATATCCCATCATTTTTATAATATTCAATCTCATTTGCTGTATCAATTCTGGAAAGCAAATTAATTTTTTTAGCTACTCCATCTGTGTATTTAATTTCGCATTCAACATTTTGACCTGGGGTTATACCTTTTTCTATGCCAATAATATTAACTAGCTCAGATCCTTTAAGATTTAATTTGTTTCTATTAAATCCATCTTTAAATTGAAGCGGAAGTATTCCCATTCCAATCAAATTTGATCTATGTATTCTTTCAAAACTTTCTGCGATGACAGCCTTTACTCCTAGTAATTTTGTGCCTTTTGCTGCCCAATCCCTAGAGGAACCAGCTCCGTATTCTTTACCTGCAATTACAATTAGGTCATTGCCTCTTTTCTTATATTCCATAGCTGCTTCGTAAATGCTCATAACTTTTCCTTCGGGATATAGTTTTGTATAACCTCCTTCGGTTCCTGGGGCCATTTCATTTCTTATCCTTATATTTCCAAATGCTCCACGCACCATAACTTCATGATTGCCTCTTCTTGCCCCGTATGAATTAAAATCTTTTTGTTGAACTTGATGTTTCATAAAATAATCACCTGTAGGACTATCTTTTTTTATAGAGCCAGCTGGAGAAATATGATCCGTGGTTACCATATCTCCTAATATTACTAACGGTCTTGCATCAGCAATTTTTTTAAAACCTTCGGGATTATCTGACATTTTTTCAAAAAATGGTGGTTTTTTTACGTAAGTAGAACTGTCATTCCAGTTATAAATACTACTTTCTGTAGTTTTAATTTTTTTCCAATCATCTGAACCTTCTGAAACTTTTGAATAACGTTTAGAAAACATTTCTGCATTTATTGAAGTTAAAATTAATTCTTCAATTTCTTTGTTTGATGGCCATATATCTTTTAAGAAGATATTTTTTCCTTTTTTATCTTTTCCTAAAGGTTCGTTATACAAATCAAAATTCATTGATCCGGCCAGTGCATAAGCAACAACTAAGGGAGGCGAGGCAAGATAGTTTGCTTTTACATCAGGATTAATTCTTCCCTCAAAATTTCTATTTCCAGATAAAACAGAAACTGCATATAAATTTCCTTTTTGTATAGCTTGAGATATATTTTCTTTTAAAGGTCCTGAATTGCCTATACAAGTTGTGCATCCATATCCAACTAGATGAAAACCGAGTTGATCCAAATATTTATTTAAACCTGCTTTTTCAAGGTAATCTGTAACAACTTGAGAGCCTGGAGCTAAAGAAGTTTTAACCCAAGGTTTAACTTTTAAACCTTTTTCGACAGCTTTTTTAGCAAGTAAACCTGCCCCTATAAGTACGTTTGGATTTGAAGTATTGGTACATGATGTAATCGCAGCTATAACAATATTTCCATCCTTTAATTTAAATTTTTCATCTGAAACTATTTCTTCTTTTATATTTTCTCTACTCGTATTTTTTTTAAAAGATGTCATAAATGATTGGGAAGATTCAGATAGTAAAACCTTATCTTGAGGGCGTTTAGGACCTGAAATGCTTGGAACAACTTTAGATAAATCTAAATCTAAAATTTTAGTAAAAGAAATATTTTCATCAGCCCAAAGTCCCTGTTCTTTAGAATATTTTTCTACAAGTGATATTGTGTGTTGATCTCTTCCAGAAAATTTTAAATATTTTAAAGTTTCTTCATCGATAGGAAAAAAACCACAAGTTGCTCCATATTCAGGCGCCATATTTGCAATAGTAGCTCGGTCTGCTAAAGAAAGATTTTTTAGTCCTTCACCATAAAACTCAACAAATTTTCCAACCACCCCTTCATTTCTTAATATTTGAACTATTGTTAAAACCAAGTCAGTAGCAGTAGTTCCTTCAGGGAGTTTATTTTGAATTTTAAAACCAACAACATCAGGAATTAACATTGATATTGGTTGTCCCAACATCGCTGCTTCAGCTTCAATTCCTCCTACTCCCCAACCAAGGACTGAAAGACCATTAACCATAGTTGTGTGACTGTCAGTTCCCACAAGAGTATCTGGATAAGCAAAATTATCTGATGACCAAACAACTTTTGATAGATATTCCAAATTAACTTGATGACAAATACCAGTTCCTGGAGGAACAACTCTAAAGTTATTAAAAGCTTGCTGTCCCCATTTTAAAAAAGAATAGCGTTCTCCATTTCTTAAAAATTCTTTTTCAACATTTTTTTTAAAGGAATCTTTCGAGGCATAAGCATCAACCATTACGGAATGATCAATAACCAAATCGACCGTTGATAAAGGATTTATTTTTTTTGGGTCTTTTTTTTTTGATTTTACTGCATCACGCATAGCTGCAAGGTCAGCTACTGCTGGTATGCCAGTATAATCTTGCATAAGAACTCTGGCAGGTCTAAAAGCAATTTCATTTTTTAAACTTTTTTTATTTAACCAGGATTTGATAGATAAAATTTGTTCCTTTTTTACTGATTTGCCATCTTCAAATCTTAGTAAATTTTCTAGTAAAACCTTTATTGATTTAGGTAATTTTGAAATACCGTCTAATCCATTTTTTTCAG
>CACLKK010000013.1 GCA_902607525.1 uncultured Pelagibacteraceae bacterium
GAATGGGCTCTGTTACTGCTCATAAAGGTGAACATTTAATGCCTACTGATTATGGAGTTATGATTTATAGGCGTCGTATTAGAAAATTAATTAAAAATTTAAAAGATGGTAAAGAACCTCCTCAACCACAAAACAAAAAAGGGGATATAATAAAGACAAATGGACAAGATACAGTTCTAAGAATACCCAAAAGAAATATTGATGACCGTAAATTTATTAAATCAATTGGATCCATCGTTATGAAATTGCAGTTTGATGCTGAAAAAATGCCTATTAAAGATCGCGATAATCATATAATTAAGAAATTATATGAAATGGAAAAAAGCGGTGCATTTTGACAAAAAATAAAAAAATAAAAATTCATGTTAAAAATAATCATTGGGCGCACGGTTCTTTTCCAAGCGATGCAGAGGGAGAAAAAAATTTTACCATCACCAAAGAGCATTTAGATAAAGCTTTAAAAGACTTTCCTGAAATTAAAGAAAAAATAGAGATCTTTGTTGATTGGGATGAGGAAAATTTTAAAACCTCAATGTCAAATTCTGATATTTTGTTAGCCTGGAATTTTACTACTGCAAATCTTAAAAAAATTGCACCAAACTTAAAATGGATACATCTTATTTCGGCAGGCGTTGAACATTTACTTCCCTTGGATTGGATGTTTGATGATTTAGTTTTAACGAATAGCAGTGGAGCACATGCTAAAATGGCTGGAGAATATGGTTTAATGAGTATTTTAATGCTTCAAAGGCATATGACAAAAATTATCACTAATCAAAAAGATAAAAAGTTTGTTTCATTATTTAGTAACCCCGTAAAAGGAAAAACAGTAGTATTGGTTGGAACCGGTTCTCTTGGTTCATCCATGGTAAAGCTAGTGGCTCCTTTAGGGGTAAATATAATCGGAGTTAATAAGAGGGGACGTAAGGTTGCAGGATGTTCAAAAGTTATTACTATAGATAAAATTAATAGCGTTTTGCCTGACGCAGATTTTTTATATTTAGCGGTTCCAGGCACTCCTGATACTAAAAATTTAATTAGTAGTGAAAGACTTAATATGCTCAAACCTTCATGCGGAATTGTAAATATAGGAAGACAATCTGTTATGGATTACGACGCATTGTGTGAAAAACTTAAAAAAAGCGAAATAGCAGGTGCAATACTTGATGTATTTACACCTGAACCAATAGAAAAAAATTCTAAACTTTGGAATACTCCCAATTTAATAATTACACCTCATGTATCTTCCGACGATCATGGAAATTATGTTGAATTGACGCTAGATATATTTGTGAAGAATTTAAAACTATTTATTGAAAATAAAGAATTGAATAATCGAGTTGATAAAAAATTGGGTTATTGATTAGCGGACTAAATTGAGTCTACAGATCTCAAAACTTTTACCTCTATAGGCTTATCTAACAAATCAACTATTTTAGATCTATAATTTTTGTAATGAGAAGTGTTTCTATGAAAATCTAGAGCTGCAGAATCTTTATAGACTTCAAAAAGATGAAAAGAAATATTTTTACCATCGTCTTTTTTTTCTTCATAAAAATTATAAATTTCATTTCCTTCTTCTTCTCTAGTAGGTTTAACCATAGATAGTATTATATCTTTTACTTCTTTGTTTTTTGTAATTTTTGGATAAAAACTAGCAAATACTATTACTTTCGACATTTTACTATCTCTCTATTTATTTTTTCTCTGGGCTTGATATATCTGTGCCTGTTGCAGGATCCAACTCAATTCCTAATGGAGTTATGTTTCTAGGAAGTGGAGTAAAAGTAGATTCGGGGTTATCTTCATAAGGTCTTTTAGTTATTCTATATAATCCAAACACACCAATAACTAAATGAAAAAATAATAAATGAATAAAAAATCCATTGGTTCCAAATTTATTCATTAACAACGAACAAAGAAAAGGTCCAATCAATGTTCCCATTCCAAATATAATTTGCATTCCTCCGCCGGCAGCAACGAATTTTTCTTTTGGGATATAATCATTTACGTAAGCAAGATTCAAAGTGAATATTGGAATTGCCATTCCTGCATAAAGAACTACATAGATAAAAAACATTATTTTATCTATACCCACGTTAGTAGCTAAATACATATTTTCTAATGAAGTTCCAGAAGCAGTAATAGCTAAAAAAGCAAAAATTGCAGCGAAAAAAGTACAGAAAATTATTATTATTCTTCGATCAGTATTGTCAGAATAATAACCTATAGGCCACTGGAATATTCCACCGGAAACTGTAACAGAAAATAGCAATATAGATATTTCAAAAATAGTAAAATTCATGGACGCCGCATAAACAGCCCCCAAGGTAAATAAAGCTGAATGTATAATGCCTGTACAAAACATACTTACCGTACCCAATGGAGAAGTTTTGTATAAACCTTTTATATCTATAAATCCTAATTTTTTAAACTTGGGCGCCTTACGTTTTGTAAGGAGAATTGGAATTAGAGCAGATGATAATAATAAAGAAATTAATATAAATGGTTCATACTTTTCAGGACTACTAAAATTTAACAAAAGAGTTCCTAAAGATAATCCTATTAAAGTAATAAACATATAAATCGATAATAACTGACCACGAGTTCTATTATTAGCTCGATCATTCAACCAACTTTCCATAACGATAAAAATACCTACAATACTAAAACCTGTTATAAATCTTGCGAATGTCCAAACCACAGGATTGACAAAAACTGCATGAATTAAAATACTTAATGATGCCATCGAAGCAAAAGCTGCAAAGACTCTTATATGACCAACTTTTCCAACAAGTTTAGGAATAGTATTTGCTCCAGCAAAATATCCTACAAAGTATCCTGACATTATTGCACCAGTTGTTAAATAATTGAATTCTTCTATTACTGATCTAACTCCTAGCAAATTTCCCTGAAAGCCATGGGCTACCATAAGAACAAAGTATCCAGTAAAAAGAGCCCAGGAATTTTTTAATAATTTGGTCATAGAAGAGGTGTAATTATACTTTTGTTAAGCTAAAAGCAATTAGAGAATTATTATGTTTTTTTTAAGGCCAAAGTAGAGTGAATCCCTATTGTAACAATTATTACAACCCCTCCAATAATAGTTTCAATACTTGGTTGTTCTTTAATGACCAGCCACACCCAAATGGGTCCTAATATGGTTTCAAGAAGGAAAAAAAGGTTTACTTCTGCTGCAGTAATATATCTCGGTGCTAATGTTACCAAAACAAAAGGTATAGCCACGCACATTATGCACATAAGAGGAACGATAATTAAATCCTTATCCTCAAGCGCCAGTTGATCAGCAAACAATAAAGCTATTACTGCGACCATTAATTTTCCTAACATTGCTGAGGGAACTAAGCTAATTTTTTTTGCAGATCTTATAATATTAGCCCCAATCGCTAATCCCATAGCAGCAACTAGACCTAAAAAATTACCTAAAAAATCTCCTGTATCTAAAGCGTCATAAAAAATATAAATCACAGCTAATGTAGTAATTGTAATAGCTACCCAAGTTTTTTGATCTGGGTTTTCATTTAAAAAGACAAAGCTAATTATAGCTGAAAGCATAGGTGCTAAAGCGATCATAATTAGCGTGTTTGCAACATTGGTATTTTCAATGGAAATCACAAAAACAATATTTGTCATAGTAAATACAACTGCATACGCTACTCCATGCCAACCATTATTTATTAATTCTTTTGGCAATTTTTTTTTATATATAAATATAAGGCCTATGAAGACCAACAAGAATGGAATGAGTCCTCTGTAAAAAATCAAATTCCAAGAATTAATATTGGCTAAACGAATAAAAAGTGAATCTGGTGTTATGAGTAAAACAGCAGTAAATGCCAACAACATTCCCTTTTTTTGGTTACTGTATTGCATGGTTTTTTATAAATTTTAATTGACAACAATATACTAGAGTGATCTAATTAAGATATAGCGCCGATTTGAATCAGATTGCGGGCGCTTTAAAAGTCCAGCTAAAGCGACATTTCAAGACCACCGCTTTAGCCGGTGGTTTTTTTTTGAGACTCTATTTCAATTAAAAACTGGGTATTTAACCGAATTGTGCACCCGACATACGTCAAAGCACTAAATACGGAGGGTAATAGACATGAAAAATGATAAAGAAATGTCTAAAGATAGAAAGAGAAGTTTAATCGAAAGATTAAATTCAGGACCTGTGATTTGTGCAGAAGGTTTTCTTTTTGAGATAGAAAAAAGAGGATACATGGCATCTGGAGAATTTGTTCCTATGGTTTCTTTAGAGCATCCAAAAGCTTTAGAGAATCTTCATAGGGATTTTCAGCATGCCGGTTCAGATATAGTCCAAGCATTTACCTATAATGGTCATCGCGAGAAAATGAGAGTTATTGGTAAAGAAAAACTATTGGAACCACTTAACAGAGCTGCACTAAAAATAGCAAAAAAAGTTGCTACTAGTCCTATTGGAAACGAACCCAACTTAATGGCCGGAAATATTTCAAACTCAAATATTTGGAATGATAAAGATCCAAAGACACATTTGGAAGTTGAAAAAATGTTTTCAGAGATGGTTGGCTGGGCTGTTGATGAAGGCGCGGATATGCTGATCGGAGAAACTTTTTATTATGCTGAAGAAGCTTATACAGCTTTGAAAATAATGAAAAAAACCGGACTTCCTTCAGTTATTACAATTGCTCCAATGGGCGAAAACATTATGAGAGATGGTGTTTCAATAGTGGATACTTGCAAGGAACTTGAACAACTCGGAGGAGATGTAGTAGGAATGAATTGTTTTAGAGGACCAAATACAATGATGCCTTACATAAAAGAAGTTAGAAAAGTTCTAAAATGTCATGTTGCAGCTTTGCCTATTAACTTTAGAACAACCGAAAAGCATCCTACTTTTTTTAATTTGCCAGATAATAATGGGTGTACTTGTCATACGCCACACAAGACTCCATTTCCTACGGCATTAGATCCAATGCAATGTAATAGGTATGAAATTGGTAAGTTTGCAAAAGAAGCTTTTGATCTTGGTATTAATTATTTAGGCGTATGCTGTGGAGCAAATCCCATGTTAATTAGAGAAGTAGCGGAAGCTGTTGGACTAAAAGTGCCGGCTAGCAGATATAAGGAAGATATGTCTACTCATATGTTATTTGGAACGCATAAAAGAATTCCAAAACATCAGAGAGATTATACGGATAAAGCTTAATTGGAATAAGGAGTGCGGCTAAATATTTTTTTGACGTAAGGCTCAAAGTCTTTAAGAGTTAATGATTTAAAATTGGGATCAAATGATTTTTGGTCCCAATTTTCACAAAAATTAATTGTGTCTTTATAGTATTTATGACCTTTATATTTATCTCTTTCATTTTTGTCATATCCTAGATGATGAGCATAATAATATAGTTGAAATAAGCCGTGCTTTTCTACTATCCAATGTGTTTTTTCACTTACATAAGGTTTTAAAATTGTTGCTGCAAATTCCGAGTGGTTATGAAAAGCAAGTTCATCTCCAATGTCATGTAATAAAGCAGCAACGATCATTTCTTCTTGAGCTTTATCTTGCAAAGCTCTGGTAGCTGATTGAAGAGAGTGTTCTAATCTAGATACTTGATAACCTTCGAGAGCTGAGGTTAATTCGCTCATATACTTTAATATTCTTTCAGGCGTTTTTTTTACAAATTCTTTTTCATGTTTATCCAAAAGAAGATAATCTTCTTTTGTACCTTCTTTCATTTGTGTAAATTTAACTTTTTTCATACAAAAAAATTTTATAGTTATAATAGCTTATCATCTTGTAGGTTACGATTCATAATATATAATAAAATTTGAGGGAAAAAATGTCAGAAGAAAAAATAGTTTCACATGCTAAAGTAGGTATTATTGGCGGAGGTATTATGGGTGTAAGTTTACTCTATCACCTTGCCCAAGAAGGTTGGAAAGATTTGGTTTTAATTGAAAAGGGAGAATTAACCTCTGGCTCTACATGGCATGCAGCTGGTCAATGCCCTCAAATGATGGGAAGTTATAATCTAGCTAAAATTCATTTAGAATCTAACAATCTTTATAAAAAACTAGAAAAAGAAACAGGACAGTCTACAGGATTTCATGATTGTGGAAGTTTAAGAATAGCATACAAACAAGAAGATTTAGATTGGTTTAAATACGTAAAAGGAATTTTAGACAATATTGGTGCACCAGCTGAAATTATTTCTACGAATGAAATTAAAAAGCTACATCCTTTTATAAAATTGGATGGCATTATTGGTGCTTTTCACACACCCGAAGACGGGCATACTGACCCTACTAGCACAACAAATGCAATGGCTAAAGGCGCAAGAAATTTTGGAGCTAAAATATATAGAAAAAATAGAGTAACAGATATTAGACAGCTTTCTTCGGGGGAATGGAAATTAATTACTGAAAAAGGTGATATTGTTTGTGAACACGTTGTTAATGCAGCAGGAAGCTACGGACCAGAAGTCGGGGCAATGGTTGGATTAAAGAATGTACCGTCTATTAATATGATCCACCATTATTTAGTAACTGAGGAACATCCATCAATTAAAAAACTAGAAAAGGAGCTTCCGGTAGTAAGAGATCCAATGGCTTCTGCTTACTTAAGGCAAGAAGGAAAAGGTTTGTTAATAGGTCCTTACGAAAAAAATACAAAATGCTGGGCTTTAAATGGAATGGATTGGAAATTTGATATGGAATTATTAGAGCCCGAGCTTGATAGAATAGAAGAACATTTAAATATTGGAATGGATAGAATACCTGAGTTTAAAGACGTAGGTATTAAAAAAATTATTTGCGGACCTATTACTCATACGCCAGATGATAATTTTCTAGCAGGACCAGCTCCTGGACTAAAAAATTTTTGGATGTTTTGTGGTGCAAGCATTGGCATTGCACAAGGAGGTGGAGCAGGAAAATATATGGCACAATGGATGATGCATGGAGATGCAGATATAAACATGTTGGAATTTGAACCAAGAAGATTTATGAGCTGGGCAAATAAAGATTATACAATTAAAAAATCTTCAGACCAATATAGAAGAATGTATTTCACTCCTTTACCAAATGAAAGTATAGAAGTTGGTAGACCTATAAAAAAAACACCCATTTATGATAAATTAAAAAATTCTGGTGCCCTATACTTAGACTCTTATGGTTGGGAAAAACCTTGTTGGTTTGGAAAAAAAGGAATGAAAGAAAATTATGGTTTTAAAAGAACAAATGCTTTTTCTTATGTTCAAAAAGAATGTGAAAATGTCCAGAATAATGCTGGATTACTAGATTTAAGTACTTTTGCAAAGTTTGAAATTTCTGGAAAAGACAGTGAATCTTTTTTAGATCGTCTTTGTTCAAATAAGATTCCTAAAAAAGATGGAAGCATTGTTCTTACTCATATGCTTAATGAAAAAGGAAGAATTCAAAGCGAGTTAACAATAACTCGTTTTCCAAATAATATTTTTTACGTTCTTTCTTCAACAGCTTCAGAAATTAGAGATTTGGATTGGTTTAATCATCATCTCAAAAAAGGTGAAAATGTTACTATAAAAAATGTTACTAACGACTATGGAGTACTTGTTCTTGCAGGTCCAAATTCCAGAAAAATATTATCTGAACTTACTTCACAAAATTTACATAATAATGATTTCCCATGGTTAAAAGGAAAAGAAATTTTAATTAATAAAACTCCTGTTAGAGCACTCAGAGTTAATTATGTTGGTGAACTAGGTTGGGAATTACATCATCCAATAAGTCAAATGGAATCTTTATATGATGTAATTTATGAAGTGGGTAAAAAGGAAAAAATAATTAATTTTGGCACATATGCTGTTAATTCATTGAGAATGGAAAAAGCTTACAAAGGCTGGGGAAGCGAACTTACTGGTGAAATAAGTCTAGTCGAAGCTGGAATGAATCGTTTTTTTAATTTAAAGAAAAAAAATAATTTTATAGGAGCAAAAATTCTTCAAAATAAAATTCAATCAGGGGTTGATGTAAAAATAGTTTATTTGGAGGTTGCTGTTGATGATGTTGATGCTAGAGGTAACGAGCCAGTTTATTGTAACGGGAAAGTAGTAGGAGTGGTTACTTCAGGAGGATACGGTTTTAGATCTAAAAAAAGTCTAGCATTTGCATATGTAAAATCTGACTTTGCAGAAGCTTCAAGCTTAGAAATTGAAATTCAAGGCAAAAAAAGAAAAGCTAAAATACTCCATAAAGTTGTTTACGACCCTGATAATAAAAAATTAACAGCCTAAACGAATCCATCTAGACAATTAAAATGAAATAAAGCATGATCTCAATTTTTTAAGGGAGATTCATGGCAACAAGAACAAACGCACCTCCAAAACCACATTTAGGTTTTGGTACTAGAATTAGAAAATCGCCTTTTTTTGAATCAACATTAGCATGGGGCTGCAAAGAGTACACAACATACAATCACATGTACTTTCCAGTTTATTATAATACTCCAGAGGAAGACTTTTGGAGTTTGGTCAATGATGTTACTCTTTGGGATGTTTCTGTTGAACGCCAAGTTGAAATAAAAGGGCCTGATGCAACTAAATTTACACAACTGTTGACTCCAAGAAATTTATCAAAATGTGAAGTAGACCAATGCAAATATGTTTTAAATACTAATTACGAGGGTGGAATTCTTAGTGATCCAATATTATTAAGATTAGCAGAAGATCATTGGTGGTATTCAATTTCTGATAGTGATCTTTTACTTTGGGCCATGGGTGTTGCTGGTAAAGATAAATATGACATTGAATTAAGAGAACCAGATGTTTCTCCACTGCAAGTTCAGGGACCAAAATCAAGAGCTTTAATGAATGATTTATTTGGATCATGGATTAATGATTTAAAATATTATTGGTGTAAACAAACAGATTTAAATGGAATTCCAGTTGTTGTTTCAAGAACTGGATGGAGTGGTGAAATTGGTTATGAAGTTTATCTTAGGGATGGAAAACGCGGAGCCGATTTATATGAAAAAATAATGGCTGCAGGAAAACAATATAAAATAGCTCCAACTGGGCCATCACAAATTAGAAGAGTGGAAGCTGGGATTTTTTCATATTTTCAAGATATGAGAGTTACGGATAATCCTTTTGAAATTGGAATGGATAGATTGGTTGATTTAGAAATGGAAGCTGATTTTGTAGGCAAGGAAGCGCTTAAGAAAATCAAAAAGGAAGGAATTAAAAGAAAATTAGTTGGTATTGAGATTCTCGGAGACCCTATAAGCAAAGTTGTCCCACCGCAATATACACCTGGATATTTTGTGCCTGATCATTGGCCTGTGTTTGATGACAAAAAAGAAATTGGTTATGTTACATCAAAATGTTTTTCTCCAAGATTAAAGAAAAATATAGGGTATGCTTTTATTCCTATTGAGTATGCAAAAAACGATATAGAGTTTGAAATTAGATCTCCATATGCAAATTTAAAAGCAAAAGTAGTACCATTACCTTTCTTTGATCCAAAGAAAAGAATACCAATAAAATAATTTATGTATTTAAATCAGATCTGTGGGAATCGCAGATGAAATCTCGCGATATTTTGCTCGCATTATGTGCTCCATTACTTTTAGGTTTTGGTTTTGCAATAGCAAAACCTGCAATGCAACAATTTCCTCCTTTTTTATTAATGGGTTTAAGATTTACTATTGCGGCTTTAATTTTAATTTGGTGGTTTCCTATACCAAAAAAACTACTAAAAGATTTATTCATAGTTTCACTTATTGGAGGAACTTTAACTTATGGCTTAGTTTATATGGGTTTAGATAGGATAGATGCTTCGTCATCAATACTTCTTGTTCATACCGAAGTTCCATTTGGTGTGATAATTGCATACTTCATGTTTAAAGAAACGCCAAGCTTAAGAAGTATAGTCGGAATGGTTATTGCCTTTATAGGCCTTTTTATTTTATTAGGAGCCCCTAATCTCGAAGGTAAATTTATTGGTGTTCTGTTATTGTTGGTTGGCGCATTTGCATGGTCCCTTGGTATGGTTATGGCAAAACCAATTAGTAAAAAAATAGGAGGGTTAGCTGTTACTGCTTGGGTCTGTTTATTTGCTGGTCCTTTACTTCTGTTGGGTTCATTTATTTTTGATGGTAATACAATTAATTATATTTCAAACGCTGATCTAAAGGGATGGTTAATAGTGGCTTTTCTTGGTTTAATTATGCAACCTATAGCATACGGCACCTGGTATCATGTAATGGGACGTAATCCCGTCCATAAAGTTATGCCAGTTATGCTTTTGTTACCTCTCACAGGACTTTTGACTGCTATCTTTTTACTTGGAGAAGAACCTACAAAACAAGTATTTGGAGGAGGAGCTATTATATTATTTGGAATTGGTATGATATTATTTAGCAAACCAAAAAAAAAATAATGAAGAGGAAATGCATTCATTTAAATCAATTAAAGTAATTGATTCTGGAAAGTCAATAATTCTTCAAAGAAGTGACGATACATATGTGCGTTATCACTCTACATGGTTACGGGATAATGCTCTTGATGAAAAAACAAGAGATGTTAACAGTGGACAACGTTTAATTACTATTTCAGATATACCAACTAATATATCCATTAAGTCTGCTAAGCTTGATAAAGCAGGTAAGAATATATTTTTGACTTTTTTACCAGAGAATAAAGATGTTTCATTTTCTACAAATTGGCTTGAGTCTCATGCATATGATAAAAAACAAAACAAAGAAAAAGGTTGGATTCATTCTGATTTAAAAGTTTGGAATAAAGATATGTCAAAACATATTCCAATTATTAATTACAAAACAGCCGAACTAAACAAACCTCAGTTTCTTCAATGGCTAAAGTCGCTTTATCGTTATGGTTTTGCAAAAATGACCGGAGGAAAAATAGAATCTGGAGCACTTATTCAAATAGCAGATCTATTTGGTTATGTACGTGAAACAAATTATGGTAAATGGTTTGAAGTTCAATCAGAAGTAAATGCGATTAACTTAGCATACACCAATCTTGGTTTACAAGCTCACACAGATAACCCTTACCGAGATCCAGTTCCAACTATACAAATTCTTTATTGTTTAGAAAACTCAGTTTCCGGCGGAGATTCAACAGTTGTAGATGGTTTTAATGTAGCTTTGCGCTTAAAAAATGAAAATCCTGATTATTTTAATTTATTATCTAAATACTGCGCTCGTTTCGAATTTAATGGAAAATCAGAAGTTCATTTACAATCTCGAAGACCAATAATTGAATTATCACCAGATGGAGAATTAATTACAATTCGCTTTAATAATCGTTCTGCAGCACCTTTTACTGATGTTCCTTATGAAGATATGAACAATTATTATAAAGCTTATCGTGCATTTTCAGATATTATTAACGATCCATCATTAGCAATTAATTTTAAATTAAATCCGGGAGAATGTTTTATAATTGATAATACTAGAGTTCTTCATGCGCGAACAGCTTACTCAGGAGAGGGAAAACGTTGGTTACAAGGATGTTACGTTGATAAAGATGGACTTCTATCTACAATTCTTACATTGTCTAAAAAATTATGAGTAAATCCATACCAAAAAGTGTAAAGGCAGTAGTTATCGGAGGAGGTGTGGCTGGATGTTCTACCGCTTACCATTTGGCAAAATTCGGATGGAAAGATGTTATTTTATTTGAAAGAGATCAACTCACATCGGGCACCACGTGGCATGCTGCTGGATTAGTAAGTCAGCTAGGTCCTTCTGCAGCTGTAACTAAAATAAGAAAATATACAACAGATTTATATAAAGAATTAGAAAAAAAAATAGGTTTTTCTGCGGGATTAAAATTAAACGGCGCTCTATCCATAGCAACAACCAAAGGAAGATGGCAAGAGTTACAAAGACAAGCAACCACAGCACAATTGTTTGATGTTCATGTAGAAGTATTAAACATTAATCAAATAAAAAAAATTTATCCGATAATAAATGACAAAAATATTTTAGGTGGTATTTTTATGCCAGGCGATGGACAAGCGGATCCGATTGGAGTGACCAACTTATTAGCAAAAGCTGCAAAAGAGTCAGGCGTTCAAATATTTGAAAAAAGTCCTGTCGAAAAAATTTTAATCAAAAATGGAAGAGTCTCTGGAGTTAAAGTAAATGGCCAGACTGTTGAATGTGAGTATCTAGTTTTGGCGACTGGAATGTGGTCAAGACAGATAGGAGAAGAGTTGGGAGTAAGTATACCTTTATATCCTGCGGAGCATTTTTATATTATTACTGAACCAATTAAAGATTTGCCTAAAAATTTGGCTGTATTAAGAGATTTTGACGATAGGTTATATTTAAAGGAAGATGCTGGAAAATTATTAGTAGGAATTTTTGAAGGAAAATCAATTCCAGCTTTTGAAAAAACAAATAAAGTTCCTAACGACTTTTCGTTCGGTGAATTTCCTGAAAATTTTGATCACTTTGAACCTTATTTAGAAGCTTCATTTAAACGTGTTCCGCTTTTAGAAAAGGCAGGAGTTAGAAAATTTTTTGCAGGGCCAGAATCTTTTACTCCCGATACAAATACACTATTAGGGGAAGTTCCTGAAATTAAAAACTTTTTTGTTTGTTGTGGGTTTAATAGTATTGGAATTGGTAGCGGTGGTGGAGCTGGAAAAGTAACAGCAGAATGGATAATGAATGGTCATATTAATGAAGATTTGTTTATATATGATATAAAAAGATTTCAAAAATTTCATTCAGGAATTAATTTTATTAAAGAAAGAATAACCGAAACTTTAGGTGATTTGTATGGAATGCATTGGCCATACAAACAGCACAAAACATCAAGAAACAAAAAATTATTTCCATATCACGAAGAGCTAAAAAAAGCCGGAGCTTGTTTTGGGGTATCGTCAGGTTATGAGAGACCACTTTGGTTTGCTTTAAATGGTGAAATACCAGAGCTTAAATATAGCTATAACTACCAAAATTGGTATCCATCAGTAGAATTTGAAACGAAAAATGCAAGAAAAAATGTTGGCTTATTCGATTTAACTGCTTTTTCTAAGTACGATTTAAAAGGAGAAAAGACGCATAGTGAATTGCAAAGAATTTGTACTGCTAACATTAAAAATGAAATTGGAAAAACTACTTACACTCAAATGTTAAATGAAGATGGTGGAATAGAAACGGATTTGACAGTTGTTTGTATGGATAAAAATTATTTTAGAATTGTTACTTCTGCAGCAAACAGAGAGCATGATAAGTTCCATATATTAAAATATTTATCAAAAGAAGTAGAATTTAAAGATGTTACAGATGATGTTGCTTGCCTTGGTGTGTTTGGTCCTAAAAGCAGAAGTTTAATGTCAAAATTGTCAAATGAAGATTTCTCAAATGAAAATTTTAAATTTGGCACAAGCAAAGAAATTAAGATAAATAATAAAAAAATATGGGCACAAAGACTATCTTATGTAGGAGAGTTAGGTTTTGAGCTTTATATAAAGATGGATGAATCAAAAGAAATATACAATTTAATAGTAGATAAAGGTAAAGAGTTTAATCTTTCTCATTGTGGCATGTTTGCTATGGATACAATGAGAATGGAGAAGGGATATGTGCACTGGGGTCATGATATGTCACCCGAAGAAAATCAATATGAGGCAGGTTTGAAATTTGCAGTAAGTTTCAAAAAAAATATTGATTTTGTTGGAAAAAAAGCAATTGAAAAAATAAAAAATGAAAAAATTAAAAAAAAAATGATCATGTTAACTTTAAAAAATAGCAAACCAGGATCACCATTATTGCTTCATGACGAACCTATTTATTGTGATGGAAAAATAGTTGGAAGAACCACTTCAGGAAATTATTCATTTAATTATGAAAAAAATATGTCTTTTGGATATTTAAATTTAGTTTACCCAATAGAAGAACTAGGAAAAAAAACGTTCTTTATTGAAGTTGAAAAAAAACAACATGAAGCAATTTTACAAACTCGACCGCTTCACGATCCAGAAAATAAAATAACCAAAAGTTAAAAGGAGGAAAGATGAAAATCGGTTTTATAGGCTTAGGTAATGTAGGAGGTAAACTTGCTGGAAGCTTATTAAGAAATAAATTTAATTTAACTGTTATAGATTTAGATGCTAGTTTAGTGAAAGATTTTGTTTCCCAAGGATCTACATCAGCAAAATCTCCAAGAGAGCTAGCAGAAAAAGTCGATTTAGTAATAACATGTCTGCCTTCCCCTAAGATTTGTGGAGAAGTAATGGAAAAAAAAGATGGAGTTATAGAAGGACTTTCGAAAGAAAAAATTTGGTTAGAAATGAGCACAACAGATGACAAAGAAGTAAAGAGAATAGGTGAGCTAGTAAAATCAAAAGGAGCTATTCCACTAGATGCTCCTGTCAGTGGAGGCTGCCATCGTGCAGCAACTGGGAATATTGCTATATTTGTTGGCGGTGAAAGAAAATCTTTTGAAAAAATATTACCGGTGTTAACTACAATGGGTCGACAAATTTTGCATACCGGTGAACTCGGGACAGCATCAATTTTAAAAGTTATTACAAATTATTTAGCTTCAACTCATTTAGCAGCTTTAGGAGAAGCTTGGGCTGTAGCCAAAAAATCAAATTTAGATATAAAAAAAACATTTAAAGGTATTCAAGTTTCATCTGGAAATTCATTTGTTCATGAAACGGAGAGCCAAGTAATTTTAAACGGTTCGTACAATATAAATTTCACTATGGATTTAGTTGAAAAAGATATGACTTTGTTTAATAATTTATCAAAAAAATTAAATATACCATTAGAAATCTCACCTTTAGTTTTGAGTATTTTTAAAGATGCTCACAAAAAATATGGATCAAGAGCATGGTCATCAAAGGTCGTTAAAAGGCTAGAGGATATTTGTAAAACAAACTTTAGAGCTAGCGGGTATCCTGAGGAATTAGTTGATAATGAAAAAGAAGAAAAAGGTTATGAAATATAATTTATGTGATAATAGTAATTCAAAATGTTAGACAAAAGAAATTTTTATATAAATGGCAAATGGGTGAAACCTTCAAAATCAAATGATTTTGAAGTTATAAACCCATCCAATGAAGAACCTTTTGCAGTTATATCTTTAGGATCTAAAGAAGACATAGATTCTGCAGTAAAAGCAGCAAAAAAAGCTTTCGATAAATGGAAAGAAACTGCAAAAGAAGAAAGAGTGAAACTTTTGGAAAAATTATTAACAATTTATAAAAAAAAATTTAAAGAAATGTCCGAAGCAATCTCTATGGAAATGGGATCACCTATAGATTATTCAACTTCAACTCATACTACTTCGGGACAAACTCATTTAGAAGATTTCATATTAAGATTAAAAGAATTTAATTTTGAAGAGCATTTTAATTCAAAATCAAACAACAACATAAGTTATGAACCAATCGGAGTTTGTGGATTAATTACTCCATGGAATTGGCCAATTAATCAAATAGCTTTAAAAGTAGTTCCAGCTTTTGCCGCCGGCTGCACAATGATACTTAAACCATCAGAGATAGCGCCTATCTCAGGAATGCTATTCGCTGAAATGATAGATGAAGCGGGATTTCCACCGGGAGTTTTTAATTTAGTTAATGGTGACGGAGCAGGAGTTGGAACAAATATATCTGGTCATCCCGATATCGATATGATTTCTTTTACTGGATCAACAAGAGCTGGAAAATTAATTTCAAAAAATGCAGCTGATACAATTAAAAGAGTTTGTTTAGAATTAGGAGGGAAAGGCGGAAATATTGTTTTTGCAGATTCTTATCCAAATGCAGTTAGAGATGGGATTAGAAATGTAATGAGCAATTCAGGACAATCATGCGACGCCCCTACAAGAATGCTTGTGGAGAAATCTATTTATGAAAAAGCAATTAAAGAAGCAGCGGATGAAGCAAAAAAAATTAAAGTAGATCTTGCATCAAAAAAAGGAGATCACATAGGTCCCGTGGTTTCAAAAGTTCAATATGATAAAATTATTAACTTAATTAAAAGTGGAATTGATGAAGGTGCTACATTAGCTACTGGAGGTCCTGAGCTTCCAAACAATTTAAATAAAGGTTATTTTATTAAACCAACAATTTTCACAAATGTCACAAACGATATGGAAATAGCAAAAAAAGAAATTTTTGGACCAGTCCTTTCAATAATCCCATTCGAAACAGAAGAAGAAGCAATTAAAATTACTAATGATACAGAATATGGCCTTGGAAACTATTTACAAACTGAAGATAAAGAAAAAGCAAAAAGAGTTGCAAAAAAGTTAAGATCCGGAATTGTTTATATTAATGGAAAAGCCGCAGACTCCGGAACGCCTTTCGGCGGATATAGACAATCTGGAAATGGTCGTGAAGGGGGTACGTGGGGACTAGAAGAATACTTAGAAGTAAAAACAATCACTGGATGGAAATAAAATGAAGAAAAAAGATAAATTAAATTATTATAAATTTTTAAATTCACTACCTAAAAAAATTAATAAATTATACTTTGGAAAATTAATAGGTAAATTTAAACTAAATAATAAATCAAGTAAAAAGAATGGGTTTGATCCCGTAACCAATATTGATAAAGCCTTAGAATTATTTTTAAGAAAAGAAATAACAAAAAGATTTCCAAAAGATGGCATAATTGGTGAAGAATTTAAAACAAAGAAAACAAAGAATGGATTTTCTTGGATTCTTGATCCAATTGATGGAACTAGATCTTTTGTTATTGGAAGCCCAACTTGGAGCAACTTAATAAGTATAAATTATAATAATGAACCTACATTAGGTTTAGTCAATTTTCCTATGCTAAAAAAATATTATATTACTGGAGTTAATAATAATTCTTTTCTAGTGGAAAATAATAAATTTAAAAAACTTAAAGTAATAAAAGCAAAATCACTAAATAATTCTAAAATTGCAGGAAATTTTTTTGGTTGGTTGACTCTTAAAGAACAAAAAAAGATTTCAAAATTAACAAGGCTTATGAGATATCCTTGCTCTGATGCTTTGAGTTACTGTCAATTATGCGAAGGAAAACTAAATGTCGTGCTTCAATGTTACAATAAAATTTGGGACATACATCCAATGATACCTTTAATCAGAAATGCTGGAGGCTATATCAATACATGGAATGGAAAAGACCCAAAAATTGCCGGAAGCATAGTTGCTAGTTCAAGCAAAGAATTACAAAAGAAAATTCTAAAAATGGTAAAGCCCGTTACATAGTTTTTAATGGCTCAACATCTTATCCATAGAGGATTAATTAATAAAAATTTTCAAGAAAATACTATTAAAGCTTTTAAACATTCATTTATAAGAAAATATGGAATTGAAACTGATATCCATGCCACAAAAGATCATGAATTTATCTGCTTTCATGATTTTACTTTAAACAGAATTTTTAAAAAGAAAGAAAGCGTGAAGAATATGCAATATTCTAAAATTAAAAAAATAAGTACTCAAAATAAAAAACCAATTCCACTTTTAAAAGATTTACTTAAAACATCAAAAAACAAGTACCCTTTATTTGTTGAAATAAAACCAGTTCTTACAAAAAAACTTTTACAAAAATTACTGAAAGAAACATCTAAATTTTCAAAATGTGTATTCATTTCTTTCAAACATAAAAACATTTACAGTCTGCTAAAAATAAAAAATAATATAAAAGTAGGACTATCTTTTTCTATCGCTAACAGTGTTAAAACAATTATTAAAAAATCAAATAATAAAAAAATTGATTATTTAATTTTAGATAAGTTTTTTTTAAAAATAAAAAGCATTCAAGATTTGAAAATTAAAAAATATTATTACACAATTAAAAAAAAATCAGAATTTAAAAAGTATAGTAAAAATAATAACTTGATATTTGAAAATTTATAACATTATTTTTTTAAATAATTTAGTCTTCCAATAATTTCATCTCGATCCATATAATAACCCTGAAGATGTCTGTGACCTGAATTCGGATCAAATTCTGTTCTTCCATGCAAAACTCTTCTATTGTTAAATGAAAAGATATCTCCAGGTTCTAATCGAAATTTAATTTGAAATTTATCATCATGTAAAAGATTACCAAATCTATGATGAGCTTTGTAAACTTTATCCATAATATCAGGATGGCAATCTAATGCATCCATAGTGGCAACACTAAATCTTATATCATTGTAGTCCCCGTCTTTTGTTAAAGTAATTGCGGGAGCATAAAAATTTCTATGTGCTTCTTGTGTGTAATCTTTATCTCTAAATTTAAGAGGCACATTCACTAAAGTCTCAAAAATATCTTTTTCATTCTTTCTTAAATAATTTGCAACTGCAAATGCATCTACAGCTGAAGAATCTCCCCCTTCGGCAGCATTAATTAAACAATGAAGAAATTGATAGCCAGGAGGATTTTCTAGCCAAGGTAAGTCCATATGATTTCTTAAAGCATGGGCTGTATAAGCAGAATTATTTGGTTTTGGAATATTTATAACTTCAAAAGGTGTTTTAAAAAAAGTTTCTCTAGTGTGACTTATTCTATTTAAAACAGGAAACGCAGATTTTTTTTCGATCGGCGCATTTTTTACAATTGCTATTCCCTTATAATGCAAAAGTTCTAACCATTTTATTAAGCCTTTGTCAGTATTGATGATTTGATCATGTTCTATATGAATAGATTTTAAATTTTTTTGTAAAAAATTGTCCCACAATTGATAAGGTGAGATATATTTTTTATTGTTATTTATAGTATAACAATGTTTTCGAAGCCATTCTTGATCATAATAACTAGTATGGTTACCTTCATTCCAAACTATTTCTAACTTACCTTCATTATTAACTTTGTATGCTTTTGGTTCTATATTTGTTGAAGCCTCAAGTATGTTAAACATTCGATGTCTGGAGTTTTTATCATGAGCAGTAGGGCAATTATCTCTTAACCACATAAAGTTAAAGTTGCTTTTTTCTCCGTCTTTCCACTCAACATTTAGCGAAGATCCATTTTTTGTAACTTTTGAAATACCAACAGTCATAACCATGATCATTATTTTATTTTAATCATTTTTCAATTCAATTAATAATTGAATTAAATTTTTTAATATAAAATAAACCTTACTTTTATTGACTTAAATGAAAACATTAAAGGTTGTTTTTTAAGCCATTTCACGTTGTAATGCTTCAGTTTAAACTAATAAGGGGGAAATTCATGAAATTTCTAAAAAGACTATTACTTTCATTTGTTTTTGCAGGAGTAATGGCTCTGGGTTCTACCAGTGCTAATGCTGCATGCAAAGTACATTTGGGAGATTTCGACTGGGATAGTGCTAACGTTCATACAGCTATAGTTGGTTTCATTATTGAAAAAGGTTATGGCTGCGAAGTTCAAGTTACAAAAGGAAGCACAAGCCCAATAATGGCTGCTCACTATGATGGTCAGCTTGACATTATCACTGAAGTTTGGAGAGACAATATTGTTCAAATGCATGAAGAAGCCGTTTCTAAAGGACAAATTGTTGAACTTGGAGTAAACACTCCTTCATCTACTCAAGGATTTTATGTAGATAAAGCAACTTCAGATAAATATGGTTTAAAAAGTGTTGAAGATATGAAAAAGCCTGAGATAGCAAAATTATTTGCTGATCCTGAGGCTCCTGGAAAAGGTAGAATGACTAGCTGTATATCAGGATGGACTTGCTACACAATTAATATGGTGAAGCATAAAGTTTATGGTCTAGATGAATTCTATACTAACTTTGATCCAGGTTCAGGCGGAGCACTTGATGCTGCGATAGCTGGTGGATTTAAAAAAGGAAAACCAGTATTTTCATACTATTGGACACCAACAGGCTTGATGGGCAAAGTAGATTTAGTTCAGCTTAAAGAACCAAAATATGACAATGGTTGTTGGACTAAAATGATGAAAGTGGTTGAAGATATTAAAGCAAATGGTCCTGACGCATACAAAGATACATGCGCTTGCGCTTATGTAGATATGGCTTTAACAAAATCTGCAACAACTAAGTTTGCAAACGACCCAGCAAACAAACCAATCATTGACTTTGTTAAACAGTACTCATTACCAACAGCTGAAGTTAACAAATCACTTGCTTTCTATATTGATGAATCCGGTGGAGATATGGAAGCAACTGCTAAGAATTTCTTAAAGTCCTCTAAGTCATGGACTAAATGGGTTCCAGCAGATGTTGCGAAAAAAGTTAAAGCAGCGCTTTAATTTTTAAAAAATCTTAAACTAAGAGCCCTAACGGGCTCTTAGTTTTTTTAGGTATATAGATGGAAAAGTATAAAAAATATATTAATTTAGTTTATTTAGTAATTTTTGTAGTAATGGTTGTTGTTGCTTACACAACCTCTAAATATAGACCTGAAAGCGTTTTAGTTTTATTTACAGATCCTTCTTGGTTAGGAGACTGGCCTAAATGGTTAGACTTTCCATTAATGCCATTTCTAAATAAATGGTTTGATGTTCTGATTGTAAAATACGGAATTATGTTTGAAGGAATCAATTTTTTCTTACTAGGTCTATACGGTAAAATGAAAAATTTCTTAGTAGGACTTCCTTGGCCAATAGTTATGATTTCAGTTATATTGCTTGCTTACTTTGCAAGTGGAAAACAAATGGGAACAACAATAATGGTTGGTTTCTGTGTTTTTTTTCTTGGATTTCTTAGTCCTAGATATTGGGACAAATGTATAATGACAACAACCATTGTCGTTATTGGAATGTTGCTTTGTTTAGTAATTGGCATTCCTATTGGAATAGCTATGGCTCGAAATAAAAAAGTAAGAAATGCATTATTACCAGTTTTAGATTTAATGCAGACCATACCAAGTTTTTGTTATTTAATTCCTGGTATTTTACTATTTGGATTAGGAGCTGTTCCAGCAATAGTAGCAATTTTTGTTTATGCTGTTCCTCCACTTATAAGATTAACCGATCTTGGAATTAGATTAGTTGATAAAGAAGTAATCGAAGCGGCAGAAGCTTTTGGTGCAAGTAAAAAACAAAAATTATGGGGTGTACAATTACCTTTAGCTTTACCAAATATAATGCAAGGAATAAACCAATGCACCATGATGGCTTTGGCGATGGTGGTCATTGCTTCAATGATAGGAACTAGAGGTATAGGAGATGAAGTATTACTTGGATTACAACA
>CACLKK010000014.1 GCA_902607525.1 uncultured Pelagibacteraceae bacterium
CAAAGTACTAAATTTTGATTTTTGTGATAGGTGTGTAAGATAAAGGCTTATAACTTTAGGTTCAGATGGCATAGTTTTAAAGCCATGCTTAATACAAAAACCAGCAAAGTCTTTATAATCAGCCTTATATGCTCTTAGAGTATTTGACGCCTTTGAACTCTTTAAATTCTTTAAAGTCTCTAATTCTAAGCTTTTAACATCTGTTATTAAATCACTCATATCTTCCGATAACCATTAATTATCGGAACTTTATAATAGACTAATTTGAAGATGTCAAGTAATCAATTATAGTGTTTACTCATGTTTACTAATAGAAAACGAGTTATACTAGACAGAGGACCAAGCTGGCCTGATTATAAGGCAGCTGAGCCGTTTGTAGTTCGTTATTACCCCCTTTTTAGACATAGGCCAAAGTGGTTTCCATTCAATATCTTCATTCATAAGCTTCTAAAGAGCGATCTAGGGGACTTACATGATCACTACTGGTCCTATATAACAATTATGCTCAAAGGAGGTTATTGGGAAACTACAGAAAAGGGTACTTTTTGGAGAAAACCAGGTTATATTGGGTTTAGAAGGTATAATAGCAAGCATAGTCTTAAAATACCGGAAGGAAAATGTGCCTGGACCTTGCTCTTTGTAGGACCCAAAAGAAAGGCTAAATTGCACTCTAAATACTTAAATAAGCCTTAATTTAAGCTATTTTTTTGACTTTTTGACCCGAAATTTTTAATTCTGCTATATTCATCTTCCAGTTGTACCATTTACCCATAATTTCTTAAATAAACCCCTTCTATGGCCGTTTAATCGCTATATTCCTTTACTGCAACCCTTGTGAATCAAGAATTTTTAATCCTCGTTTTTAGCTCACTTTTCCTTTAATTTTTTGCTATTTTTAAGGGTAATTTCATCCTTTAGAAATTGATTGTATACTAACTGACTATTATTCTTAAATAAATGGCGCTTTTCCTAGTTTATTTGATCTAACTTATATTAATTGTTATATATTATAATTTACTTTAAATATTCTTATTAAGTAATTGATTTTATTATATATTTCATATAACTTAAAGTAATACATCAATATAATTACTTAACTCTAACTACTGAACTCTCTCTCAGGGATATGTAGATGCCTGAACATACTATTATGGTCAAACCAAACCAAGTCCAATAATGAGGAAAATCACCAAAGAAATAATAACCTAACATAATATTTGTAACGATTTCAAAATAACCAAAAGGCGCAAGTTTTGAGGCATCAGCATATTTAAGAGACAGGATTAAAAACAAATGACCAAGGCAAGCAAAGACACCCATTAAAGCAAGAAGAGACCATTGATTAAAAGTTGGATTAACCCAAACAACAGGCACAATGAATGAACCAATTAAAGCCCCTACTACACCAGTTAATAGTAAAGTTAATAAAGGACTATCTGAGGTATGAAGTTTACGAGTTATAACTAGATAGATACCGTAGAAAAATCCTGTTCCTAGTGCAGCTAAACTAGCTAAATTAAATTCTATAAATCCAGGTCTAATTACAATTAAACTTCCTATGAAACCAAATATTACCGCAGACCATCTCCTAAAGCCAACTTTTTCATCTAAAAAAATAGGAGATAAAGCTGTGGTAATTAAGGGTGCAACAAAGGCAAGGGTTAAAGCTTTTGCCATTGAAATTATAGAAATAGAGTAAAAAAATAATACATTAGCACAAAATAAAGTTAATCCCCTAAAAAATTGTAACTTTGGTTGAGTGCTCATTTTTAGATTTTTTCTAAAGAAGAAAAACATAAAAGGTAATGTAAAGAAAACTGTAAAAAAATATCTAGCCCATGTAATTTGAAAAAAAGATAATTCAGCACTTAAATATTTTGCTATAGTATCCATGAAGGGTAATATAGCCCACGCTAATAGGTTGTAAGAAATAGCTTTCACAATTAGTTAAAGTATTTTAAAGCTATAAATACTACAACAATTAAAGTGAAAAAAGACATGAATGTAGACAATGCTACAGTACTTGCAATACTATTTGATATTTTTTTAGTTGAATAAATTTCGCTAATCAGAAAAGTAAGTACTGCGGAAGGCATGGATGCCTGGATAAACATTACTCCTGCTTCAACACCAGAAAGATTAAAAAATTTAACAAAAGCTAAGCCAACAATAGGTCCAATTATTACACGAATAAATGAATAGATAAGTGTTTCTTTGACTGCAAAAACTTTAAGTTTAGAGAGAGCTACACCAAGAGACATTAAAACTAAAAATATAGTTGAATAACCAATTAAAAAGGTAGCATTTTCTAAAAATTTTGGTGCAGGAATTTCGTAATACACGAATACTAATGAAACTAGTAGAGCATAAACAGGAGTACATTTTAATAAAGGTTTTATAGAAAGTTTCTTACTTGATAGTAAAATATTTAGACTAAAGTGAAAAACTAATATCATGGCTGTAATTGCAGTTGCTATAGCTAAACCTATTTTTCCATACGCAAATAAGCATAGAGGCATACCCATATTTCCAGTATTTGGTAAAATTAGCGGTGGTAATAATCTATAAATATCTTTTTTTAATATTTTCAAAATTATCAGTCCAATAATTGAGAAAATTACGACGTATAAAGTAATGTAATATGAAAATCTTAAAAATAGCTCAATACTTATGTTTGTAGTTGTTAATGAATAAAAAATAATAGCTGGTAAGCCAAAATTTCCTGCAAAAGTAGTGATGAATTTAGTATCAAATCTAGGGTCTTTTTTTCCATACCAGTAGCCAATTCCTATAGTTAAAAATACAGGAAAAAGAACTTCAAAAAGTTTAGCTAAAAGATCCATTTTGTTATCTTCCTGTAACTGGAAGTGGCTTATTTGGATCCTTATAACCTATGGCTTTTTCAAATTCTGTGAGACGTCTATATATAGATCTAAGTTCAGTAATTCTTGTCCAATTTTGTATGAATAAAGAAAAACTACTCTGAACTTCTCTAAACGCACTTGAGGTTTGAATTAGTATACCTAACGTCATAGCTCCAGTGAATAAACCTGGGCCCATAATTATGTATGGAACTATTATCATTGTTTGATTGTACATTATTACCCACAAATCAAAGTACCCATAGTGTAAAAATAGACGATGATAGTTAAATTTTATACCGGCAAATAATTCTAATATTGTAGGTGGTTTAGCGTACTCTACTCTGTCATCTTCACCATAAACTAATTCTTTTCTAAATGCAGCTTCGACAACCTGATTGTTATATTCTAAGCCTGGTAATTTTATACCTACGAACCAACTAATTATAAGTCCACCCAAACTTGCTGTGAGCGAAATGTAAACTAAAGATCCAGTTATATCTTTAAGCCAAGGTAAAATAACATTTGATGATAAGCCCCAAAGAATAGGTATAAAAGCAATTAACAACATAATTGCTCTTACAATTTGAAGTCCGATGCTTTCAACTATTTTAGCAAAGTTCATGCAATCTTCTTGAATTCTTTGTGAAGCTCCTTCAACCTTAGCGTCAACTTTTTTCCAATAAGGCATATATGCAAATGTCATTGCCTCTCTCCATCGAAATGCATACAATCGTGTAAAATAATTTGTTATTGTATAAATTATTACATAAGGGATAGCTAATTTCATAAAAAGATAAATGCCATCATAAAATTCTGAAACGTCTCTTTCGGTAGCTTTTTGTAAGAGATCGTAAAAACCTTTATACCATTGATTAATTTTTACATCGATCCAAGTTTGAGCTAATAAAGATCCAATTATAAAAATGAACCCTCCCCATGCCCACAAACGCCATTTTTTACTAAAAAAGAAACTTTTAATCATTTATTTTAAAAAATTATCTGTGTAAGATTTTTTTATTATTTTACTCTCTTGAGGGTCAATAATATAATAGTCTATATTATTTTTCTTTGCGTAATTTATTGCTTCTTCTTTTTTTTCAAATTCTAACCTAATTTCTGACATAGTGTCTTTTGAGGTTTCCCATCCAGTTAAAGGATTTACTCCAGTATTTAAAGTATCAAATTCTAATATCCAATTCTTTGTGTTTCTTTTCCCAGACTGCATAGCAGTTTTGCTCGGCTTATATATTTTTGCTTTTTTCATAACATTTTTGGTCGGGGCGGCAGGATTTGAACCTGCGACCCTCTGGTCCCAAACCAGATGCGCTACCAGACTGCGCTACGCCCCGTTTTTAAGTTTTATAGGATATATGCCCATTTTAAGCAATTGAAAGATGATGATTTTCTCTATTTTTTATATTATTTATTAAATCTACACTAATAATTCACAGTTAAATGTTTTTAAATAATTACGCAAAATTACAAAAAAGAGAAACTCTTTTAATAATCCTACTGTTAGGTTTATCCTTTTTGGGACGTATACCAATAATACTAATTTATGGTGATGTTGAAATAGAAAATGAATGGACAATACTATTAAATAATCTAATAAATCATAGCACTTTGGCTTCCACTCAATTTGGAGAATTTTTATTACCAAATCTTTGGATGCCACCTCTATATGCTTACTATCTATACTTTTTTACATTTTTTAATTATGAGTATCAAAATTTTGTATTATTAATTTTATTTTCACAATCAATATTAGCATCAATATCGGTTGTTATTTTTTACAAAATTAATAAATTTTTTTTTTACAAATAGAATTAGTTACTATAGTTCATTAGTATTCTCTTTTTTTCCTTTATATATATATGCATCTAGTCAAATATCTTCTATTTCATTAACAATTTTTTTATCTATGTTTTTTTATTATTATTTTTTTAAGGTTAAAAAATATAAAAAAAAAATACATATTATTTATCTTGGATTTATTAGTGGTTTATTGTTGCTTGTTAGTCGTGAGTTTACTGCTATTGTTATACTAAGTTGCCTATATTTATATTTATTTTGTAAAATTTCATATAAAAAAGTTATTCTAATAATATTAATTACGTTAACTACAACATCTCCCTATTTGATACGTAATTATATAGTATTTGAAAAATTTATAATGCACGCTGGCCTTGGTTATAATCTTTGGAAAGGAAATAACCCAAAATCAAAAGTTGAAGGCTTTGAAACTCCAAATAAAAATCTTAAATACACTATTCAAAAAATAACTAAGGACAAATTTTATAGAATAAATGAAAATAAAATTTATATGGATGAAGCTATCAAAAATATTAAAGAGGATCCAAAAAAATATTTAATTTTATATATAAAAAAAACTGTTTCATTTTTTTTTATTGATTTAGAAAGCTCTTATCCTAACTATTATAATCCAATACATTACATACCTATTTTAATACTTGGAATTACATCAATAATTGGAATTTTTTTATCAAACAAAAAATCTTTAGACTTTAATTATATATTATTAATACTTTCTTTTTATATATTTACTTTTTCAATCTTTGCAATTTTGCCAAGATATAAAATTTATATAATTCCATTTCAAATAATTTTTTCTAATATTTTTATCAGTAATATAATTAAAAAAAATGTTAATAAAGCTTTAATAAAAAATTAGGCTTATCTATTAATAAATATTTTAATATAATTTTTAAGGTCAATTTTTCCAAAATGCTTATAGACTTTGTTGGATAAATTCATGTTTGTTAATGCTGATGCATATCTCTCACCAGGTCTTTTTGATAAAAATCTTATTTTGTTTCCAAACATTTTAGCTACTTCTAAGATCGTATAGCTTTTGTGATGCGCTATACTATAGTGTCTACATAGATTTTTTTTCCACGCCAGATAACAAATTTCAACTGTATCATATATATGGGTAAATCTTCTAGTTTGCTTCCCAGGCTTAACTATTGGTAGTGGTTTTTTTGATTTAAAATGGTCTTCAAATATTCCTATTACTGTAGCCATATCTCCTTTGCAGATTTGGTAGGGTCCGTAAACATTATAGAAATAAATTACTTCATATTTAAAATTAAACCATTTTTTTAAATTCTCCAGTAATTCCAAATTTTTTGCCTTTGTAAATGCATAAGGTGATAAATTTTTATCATTTCCTTTATTACCTAAAGATGCTGATGTAGCAGAGTAAATAAGTTTAATTTTATTTTTTAAACAATAATTAAAAATAGCATTTGTTCCAACAGAATTTGAATTAATACATTCATCCATTTTTATAAAACTTTGATAGATTCTAGCAAACTCCCCAAAGTGAAAAATAGAATTAATATTTTTTGGATTGTTTAATATGTGTGAAATATTTTTAGTGTTGGCCTTTATATATTGGACTCTTTTATTCCTAATGTGATTTTTTTTTGATCCAGATGAATAGTTATCTATACTAATAATCCTATATTTAGTTTTTTTTAAAAATAAATTAATTAAATTTGTTCCAACAAAACCAGCGCCTCCAGTAATAACGATATTATTTTTTTTCATGTTAAGTGTTTATAGACAATCCATCGTAAGCAGGTAATACATTTTTTGGTAGTTTGCGCAACAAAAATTTATAATCTAAATCGTAATGTAGATTTGTGAGTATAGTTTTTTTGGGTTTTAATTGACGAATTACGTACAGTGCCTCCCTTAAATTAAAGTGGGTTGGATGTGTTTTTATTTTTAAGCAATCTATTATTAAATAATTCAAATTTTTAAGTTCCTGTAAATTAACAATAGAGAGATCTTTGCAATCACTTATATAGGCGGTTTTATTAAAAATATAACCTAGACTGTCTATTTTTCCATGTTTAACTGTTATAGATTTAAACTCAATTTTTTCTTTTAACTTACCAAGTGAAAAATCCGACTTAATTAAATGTGCCTCAACTATTGGTTTGTAGTTGGGTATTTTTTTAAAAAGATAACTTTGCGTTTTTTTTTAAGTATTTAATTGTATCTAAATCACCATAAATATTTATTTTTTTTTTATATTTCCAAAAAAATGGTCTTAATTCAAATAATCCATTTGTTTGATCAGCATGTTTATGTGTAAAAATTACAGATGATATATTTTTAATTTTATTTCTTATTAATTGAGTTTTTATATCTGGTGATGTATCTATTAAAATAACATTAGATCCTTTTATTATTGCTGCAGCACATCTTGTTCTAATATTTTTTTTATTATTTTTATCACATCTTCCCCAATGTCCATCTATTCTTGGAACTCCCACCGAACTACCACAGCCTAAAATTACAAATTTTGTATTCATCTATTTTAATTTAAATAATTCCATAAAATTTTTTGTAGTATTTTTCATAACTTCTTCTTTTTCTACACCTTTAATTGATGCTAACTTTTCAACAGTATGAGTTATATAAGATGGTTCATTAGGTTTTCCTCTATGTGGTAAAGGCGACAAGTAAGGAGAATCTGTCTCAACAAGCAGCTTATCAAGTGGAATAGAAGATATTGTTTTAGTTAGATCATTTGAGTTCTTAAAAGTAATGATACCACTAACGGAAATATAACACCCAATATCTAATAACTTATTGGCAAAATCTGAAGATCCAGTAAAGCAATGAATTAAAACTCTTAGCTTATTATTCATCATTTCATCTTTAATAATTTTAAATGTTTCATCTTCAGCATTACGAGAATGTACAATGATTGGTATATCTAGTTTAGCAGCAGCTCTTATATGATTGGTAAAACTTTTTTTTTGAATATCTTTGTCACTATGATTATAGTAAAAATCTAAACCAGTTTCACCTACCCCAATAATTTTCTTGTTATTTCTGATTTCTTTAAGAATAAAATCAAAATCTACTTCAGTAAAATTTTTAGTTTCATGTGGGTGTATTCCAAATGTTCCATAAACATTATCATATTTATTGACAATAATTTTTATTTTTACAAAACTTTCTAAAGTTGTACAAATAGTTAATAAATTATTAACTTTATTTTTTTTTGCTCTATTTAAAACATTTAATAATTGATCATAAAGATTGGGATAATCTAAATGACAGTGTGAATCTATTATCATGAGTTTATTTTTTTAAATAGTATATTCAGTGTTTTAATTTTTATTTTGTCTGGAATTATTTTTTCTCCATCCAAAAAAGAAAGATTTCTTGACTTGGAATCTATATTTAAACTTTCTAGCACTTTGTTAGATGCTGAGGGAATTAATGGATTTAACAAAATAGATATTTTAGCAATCTGTTCTAGTGCTATATGTAATACATTATTCATTTTATTAATATCATTTTTCTTAAGTTTCCATGGCTCCTCATCATTTATATATTTATTAGTCAAAAAACTAATATCAATAACTGATTTAATATAATTGTTTAAATTTTGATTATCCATAAATTCTCTTAGATCTTTAGTTAATAATTTTGTATCGTTAATTATCTTTTTGTCTGATTCTGATAAATTTTTATTTTTAGAAATCATGCCATCGCAATTATTATTTACGAACGAAAATACTCTTTGGCATAAATTTCCATAATTATTAGCTAAATCACTGTTAATACAATTCTCTAAACTCTTTAACGAAATGCTTCCATCACTTCCATGAGAAACTTCTTTCATTAAATAATATCTAAGTTCATCAACACCGTAATTATCAATTATTTCCAATGGATTAAGAATATTTCCTTTAGATTTAGACATTTTTTCATCTCCTGACAAAATCCAACCATGCCCAAATACTCTATTTGGTGGATCTATTTTAGCAGCAAGTAAAAAAGCTGGCCAATAAATTGCATGAAATCTTAAAATATCTTTTCCTATAACATGGACGGATGCTGGCCAAAAATCTTTGTAGAGCTTTCCATTTATTTTTGGATAATCAAGTGCACTTAAATAATTTGTTAATGCGTCAAGCCAAACATATATGACGTGCTTACTATTATTTGGTGTCTTAATGCCCCAAGTAAATGATGTTCTGCTAACAGACAAATCCTTCAAACCACTTTTTACAAAATTAATTACTTCATTTCGCCTCGAAAGAGGAAGAATAAATTTTCTATTTTTGTCATAAAATTCCAACAATTTATTTTGCCAAGCAGATAGTTTAAAAAAAAAGGACTCCTCCTCAACCCATTCAACCTCTGAACCTGAAAACGTTGAATACTTTTTTCCATTTTTTTCAATTACTTCATCATCATTATAATAAGCTTCATCAGAAACGGAGTACCAACCTTTATACTTTGAAAGATATATGTCACCGGATTCGGTTAATTTATTCCATAAATCATTTACAGAAGTGTAATGTCTCTTTTCTGTAGTTCTAATAAAATCATCATTTGATAAATTTAACTTTTTAGTTAAATCTCTGAAGACTTTAGATAGCTTATCACAGTAAGCTAAAGGTTCTAAACCAGCTTTCTCGGCAGCCTTTTGTATTTTTAAACCATGTTCATCAGTGCCGGTAAGAAAATAAACATTACACTTATCATTACGTTTAAATCTTGCAAAAACATCCGCAATGATGCTCGAATATGCATGTCCCATATGTGGGGCACCAGATGGGTAGTATATGGGTGTAGTTATATAGTAATTATTTTTTTTCATTTTTAAGAATTTTATCAATCGTAAACAATAAATTTTTCTTATCTAAATGAAATTTTTTCATATTTGTAATTAGATAAAGAATTTTATTTTTATTATTGTAATATTCATTAACATTAACAACATTATTATAAGCTAAGTGATTGTAATAATTTTCAATGAATAAAGTTATATAATTTAATAATTTTGGATCTTTTTTAACTTTATAAATATCCATCATATACAAAATGCAAGACATCAGATCTTCTGAAATATTAAGATTTGACTCTTTTAAAATTAAAAAATATTTTAAAAAATTACCTGGTGTATCAAAGTAAAAGAATTTATTTAAGTCGATCTCATCAGAATCTAAATTGTAATCATCTATAATTTTACTAAAAATTTTTATTTTTTCAGAAATTGTAAAATGAATTTTAAACTCTATACATCTTGATTTAATAGTATCAACAATTTCAGTATTATCATCGTGAACAATAAAAAAAAGTGTGTTTATTGAAGGTTCTTCGATTGCTTTCAATAAAGAATTAGATGAACTTAAGTTTAAAAACTCAGCGTTGTCTAATAAAACTATTTTTAGTTTTTTTGCATAAGTTGTTTTATTTAAATATTTCAAAAGTTTTCTTGTTTGCTCAATTTTAATATCTTCATTTAATAAATTATTTTTTAATAAAAAAAAATTTGGGTGGGTATCATTTTGAATTAACTTAAAAGTAGAATTTTCAGGATTTATTTTAAAATCTTTGTATGAATAACTATTTTTTTCATCTTTTGACAAAAGATAATTAATAAAATGATATATAAATGTTGATTTGCCAATACCTTTGGGTCCACTTACTAATATTGTGTTTGGTAATTTATCTTTTTCAAAAAGGCTCTTGAATGAATCAAAATAATTTTTATACCCATAAAGATTAACTTGGTTTTTAGGATTTGTAATTTCAACTTCTTTTTTAGGCTTCATTTTTTTATTTTATTTTTTAATATTTGATTAGTTTTGCTACTTTCATGAAGTACTAAAGTTTCTGAAAAAAAACTATCATCAGAATATTTAATACCTTTTACTAAATCTCCATCGGTTACTCCAGTTGCACAAAATATTACATCTCCTTTTACCATATCATTTATACTGTACTTTTTGTTTAAATCACCTAAACCTAGTTTTTTAGCTCTATCTTTTTGATCAGAATCTTGAAAAAATAATCTAGTCTGCATTTGACAACCTAAGCATTTTAGAGCTGCTGCTGCTAAGACACCTTCTGGTCCGCCGCCAATTCCTAAATAGATATCAATATGTTTGTTTGGATCTGCTACTGAAATAACACCCGAAACATCACCATCACTAATAAAAATTATTTTTACTCCCAAAGAAGTCAGATCTTTGATTATTTTATCATGTCTAGGTCTTTTAAGTATGCAAGCTGTTAGTTTATCAGCTTTAATATTTTTAGCCTCGGTAAGAAGCTTAATATTTTTTTTAACATCAAAATCTAAATCTACCAAATTTTTGGGCAGGTTGGGTCCAATTGCAATTTTTTCCATATAAATGTCTGGAGCATGAAGTAAATTTCCTTTTTTAGTAACAGCTAAGACCGAAAGAGCATTAGGTAAATTTTTAGCGGTAAAATTTGTACCTTCTAGTGGATCAACAGCTATATCAAATTCATCACCTTTACCAGTACCAACACTTTCATTAATATAAAGCATTGGAGCTTCATCCATCTCGCCCTCCCCAATAACTATTTTCCCTTTTATATCAATTTTATTAAGCTCTTTTCTCATTTCATCTACTGCAGCTTTATCTGCAGCAATTTTATCATTTTTACCTCTATGAAGTGATGCTCCATAAGCTCCCCTTGCAGTAGTTTTTACAAAAGAGTCGATGAACCTCTTATCAATAATCATTTATACAGTTTCTATTCTAATAAAAGTTGGTTTTTTTAGTACAAATTTATTTTTTACTAAATGTAAAAGTAAATTGTTGAAATTTTTTTCAATATTTTCATGTGTAATTATAATTATTGAGGCTTTTTTATTTTTTTTGTTTGGTTTTTGAATTAAATTTTTTATCGAGATTTTATTTTTAGCAAAAATTTTTGTTATAGATGATAAGACACCAGGTTGGTCTTTAACTTCAATTCTAAGATAAGAAGAACAAAAATGATTTAAAATATCAAATTTTGATATTTTTTTACGTTCTGAAAAAGATACACCAAAAGGATAATTTACTTCACCTTTTAATACTGTACATAAATCGGATATTATAGCAGATGATGTTGGGCCAGGACCCGCTCCTTCACCTTGAAGAACGGATTTACCTATAGGCGATCCATCAACAACAACAGCATTAAGAACGCCATCTATTTTAGCTATATAAGAATTTTTTAAAATTAGACATGGATGTACACGTTCCATTAATTTATTTTTCTTTACCTCAGAGATAGATAGTAGTTTGATTTTATATCCTAGACTTTTAGCATATAAAATATCAGTTAAATTAATATTCTGAATTCCTTCGGTTAAAATTTTATTTTTTGATATAGATTTATTAAAAGCAATAGAAGATAAAATTCTGAGTTTAGAAGCAGAATCGCTTCCGTTTAAATCTGATATTGGATTAGTTTCGGCAAATCCAAGTTTTTTTGCTTTATTTAATATCTCGTTAAAACTTTTGTTTTTTCTTTCCATAGAAGAAAGAATATAATTTGTAGTTCCATTAAGAATCCCATAAATTTTATTAATCTTGTTAGCAATCAAACCTTCTTTAATTGATCTGATAATGGGAACTCCACCAGCTACAGAAGCTTCATATTCAAGATTTACTTCATTTTTTTCAGCTAAATGCCCCAGTTCATCGCCATGCTTAGACATTAAAGCTTTATTTGCTGTGATTACGTGCTTTTTATTTTTTAAAGCTGAAAAAACTAATTTCTTTGCTGGTCCATCAGAGCCTCCAATTAATTCAACAATGATATCAACATCGTCTTTTTTTGATAAATCTATAAAATTTTTCACCCATTTTTTTCTAGGAATTTTTATTTTTCTCTTCTTTGTAATATTTCTAGCTGAAATATACTTAATGTTAGGGATTTTTCCTGTCTTTATATAAATATCTTTTTTATTTTTTTCTAAAATTTTATAAAAATAACTACCAATATTTCCAAAGCCAGCTAAACCAATATTAATGTTCTCGTAGTCCATATCTAATTTTGTATATTATTAATTGATGGGTAAGGTTTATTCTTATTTTTTTCAGTAATATTTTCAACTAATTTATTAAACTCATTTATATTGATTTTACCTTCATCCAAAGGTGAATCAATTAGTATTTTCTTTTCTGGTTTATTAATTGCTTCTTTTTTTGGTTTTTCAATAATTTTTTTTGTTTTTGATATCTTTTTTGATAATTTTTTTTGTTTTTTTTTATCACTCTTTTCTTTTTTTAATAATTTTTTTTCTTCTTTCTCTCTTCTTTTTTCTTCAAGCTTAGCTTGCTTTGCCAAACGTTTTTCTTCTTTTTCTCTACGTTTTTGATCTAGTTTAGCTCTTTTTTTTAATTCTTTTTCACTAAGGATTCTCTCTTTTTCTTTTATTTGTGCTTCTTTCATTAATTTTTCAATTTCTGTATCATCTTTATAAGAACCTTTTTTTATAATCTTGGTTTCTACTATCATTGTTTTTTTAAAATATGCCTCTTTTTCTTTGTTATTAATACACGGATGATCACCACACCAATAAACAACTTTACTATTAGCGCAACCCAAAACTAAAAAAAAAACCATATAAAACAAATGCTTTTTCATTTTAAACCAAGTGTTTCTTTCATTTTAAAAGCTATATTCATATTTTGTACCGCTTGACCAGATCCACCCTTTACTAAATTATCTATCGCAGAAATAATTATAATTTTATTTTTTTGTCTATTTTCACATATAGAAATCATGCAATTGTTTGTATTCATAATTTCACCAGTGCCTATAGGTTGATTAAACTTAGCAATCTTAATAAAAAAATTATTCTTATAATATTTTTTTAAAAAATTATAAATTTTTTTCGCATTATAGTTGCCATTAAGGTTTAAATAGATTGTTGATAAAATACCTCTAAACATAGGTATTAAATGGGGTGTAAAAGACACATGGACGCTTTTATTAGCCGCTTTGGATAGTTCTTGATCAATTTCTGCCATATGTCTATGTGAGCCAACTCCATAAGCAGATACAGAGTTAAAAAGATTTTTAAATTTAAATTTATTTTTAAGATTTTTTCCAGCACCTGAGTAACCAGATTTTGAATCAATAATAATGTTTTTGGTACTTACTATTTTCTTTTTAATCAGTGGCACTAATGGTATTTGTACTGATGTAGGATAACAACCGGGGCACGAAATTATTCTATATTTTTTAATTTTATTTTTAGATAGTTCAGTTATAGCATAAATAGAATCTTTTATTAGTTTTTTTGCATTATGATCAATTCCATACCATTGCTTAAACTTTTTATAATCTTCTAATCTAAAATCGGCAGACAAGTCTATTAATTTAACGTTTGTCGGTAATCTTTTAATAATTTTTTGTGCTTCTCCGTTTGGTAAAGCAGTAAATAAAACATTCAGATTTTTCCAATTTACTTTTTCAAGTTTTGTAATTTTGGGTAATTTTTTATCAACTATCTCTTTATCAAAAAGATGAATGGAGTTGCCAATGGATTTAGTTGCGCACAAATATGAAATTTTTACTTTGGGATGTTTTAATAAAATTTTTATTAGTTGTAATCCTATGTATCCTGTAGCACCTGCTATTGCTATATTTAATGAATCTTTCATTTTTTTACTTATACCAGTATTTAATATTAAGAGATATTTAATTAATATTATCTTTTAGAAAACTGAAAGCTTCTACGAGCTTTTCTTCTGCCGTATTTTTTACGCTCTACAGCTCTTGAATCTCTGGTGGTGAGATTTTCTTTTTTTAATGTATTTTTAAGATCAGGTTCATGCAACACGATTGCACGAGCCATTCCATGAATTATTGCTCCAGCCTGTCCTGTTAATCCTCCACCTTTAACTGAACACCTCACGTCGTATTCACTTTCTCTTTTAACAATAGTTAAAGGTCTATATATTGCTATTTGTAAATTTGCTTTTTGGAAATAGTCTGCCATCTTTTTTCCATTAACATGAATGATGCCAGAACCTTTCTTTACCCAAACTTTGGCAATTGATCTTTTTCTTCTTCCAGTGGCATATTTTGAATCTTTAAAATCCAATTTTACCTTTTTATTTATATTTTCTGTACTTAATTGAGTTTCCATATTAATTTAAAGTTAAATAATTTTTTTTATTAATTTTTGAAAATTCAATTATTTTTGGATTTTGAGATTCATGTGGGTGCACAGAACCCTTATAAATTTTTAATTTAGAAAGTTGTTTTTTTGCCAAAGGTCCTGTTGGAAGCATTCTTTTAACTGCAAGTTTTAAAATTTCTTCAGGTTTGTTTTTAATTAATATCGCTGGAGAAGTATTTTTTATTCCACCAGGGTAACCTGTATGTCTGTAATATCTTTTATTATTTAACTTTTTACCTGTAAATTTAATTTTTTCAATATTTGTAACAATAACGAAATCTCCATTATCCATATTTGGCGTGTACTGGCTTTTGTTTTTTCCTCTTAAAGTTCTTGAAATGAATGCTGCTAATCTACCAACAATTGCATTTTCTGCATTTATTAAAACCCAGTTATTTTTTTTTTCGCTTTTTTTAATAAAGTCTGTCATTGTAATCCGCGCATAATTACTTGTATTTATATATAAAGTCAAATTTTTTGAGGTAAAAAGTGCCTTTAAATTCATTAATTTTATTGATTTAATAAGACATATTTATTGATTTAATAAGACATAAAGGAGAAAAAAAATGGCAAAAGAAATAAAAAACCCAGAAACAATAGCTTTACATGGTGGTGAATATAGGAGTGATCCGGCTACTACCGCTGTAGCTGTACCAATTTATCGAACTACTTCATATCAATTTAAAGATACTGATACCGCAGCAAATCTTTTTGCATTAAAAGAGTTTGGAAATATTTATACACGAATAATGAACCCAACAAATGACGTTTTGGAAAAAAGAGTTGCGGCATTAGAAGGTGGTTTAGCTTGTGTTACTGTAAGTTCAGGTCAGGCTGCGTCAACATTTGCAATAACGAATGTTTGTCAAGCTGGAGACAACTTTATTAGTTCAACAGACCTTTATGGAGGTACTGTAAATTTATTTACTCATACACTTAAAAAATTAGGAATTGAAGTTAGGTATGCCGATCCATCAGATCCAAAAAACTTTGAAAAACATATTGATGATAAGACAAGATGTATCTACGCAGAAACATTACCAAATCCTTATCTACGTGTTTTTCCAATTAAAGAAGTTTCTGATATAGGAAGAAAATATAATATTCCATTAATTATGGATAATACAGCTTCACCAGTAATATGTAGACCTATAGAACATGGGGCTGCAGTAGTAATACACTCATTAACTAAATTTATTGGAGGTCATGGTACTGTCATCGGAGGATGTCTGGTAGACGGAGGGAATTTTGATTGGACAAATAATCCAAAAAGACAACCATTGTTTAATGAACCTGACGCTAGTTATGGTGGTGCTGTTTGGGGTAAAGTTGTGCCTGAACTTACGGGAGCAAATGTAGCCTACGCAGTACGTGCAAGAGTAGTTCTTTTAAGAGATTTAGGTTCTGCTTTAGCCCCTGACAATGCGTTTGGAATTATCCAAGGTTTGGAAACAGTTCCAGTAAGAATGAAACAACATTGCTCAAATGCAGAAAAAGCTGTTGAATTTTTGCAAAAACATAAAAATGTAGAAAGAGTAATTTATCCTACTCTGCATAAAGGTGAAATTGGTGAAAGAGCAAAAAAATACTTTAAAGGAGGAAACGGCGCATTGGTTGGTATTGAGGTTAAGGGTGGAGTCGAATCTGGTAAAAAATTTATTGAAGCTTTAAAAATGTTTTACCATGTTGCTAATATAGGTGATGCAAGAAGTTTAGCTATACATCCTGCCACTACAACACATAGTCAATTAACAGAGAAAGAATTGTTAGCAGCCGGAGTTACTCCTGGATATGTTAGGTTATCCATAGGGATAGAACATCCGGATGATATTATTGCTGATCTAGATCAAGCATTAAATGCTTCAGGAAAAGCAAAACTAAAAGCTGTTAGTTAATTTTAGAATTTTTAAATACTAAAATTAATGATGTAGAAATTAAAAATATTGAACCTATTTGATGCATAGATGCTAGTACAATTTGTGCACCAGATAGGACTGTAAAAATACCCAAAAAGATTTGTAGTATTAGTGCTAACAAAATATATAAAGTAGTTTTTCTTAAATGAAAAAAATCTCTATTTTTAAATGTCATTATTAAAATAACTATAAATAATAAAAGTATTAAATAAGCCATATTTCTATGGATAAACTGAACAATTGAAGGAATTTCAAAAGACTTAAGAGAAATTAAATTTTTTAAACTAGCATCATCAGGAAAATAACTTTCGTTCATTAAAGGCCATGATTGATAAATTTTACCTGCATCAAGACCGGAAACTAGCGCGCCAATAGAAATTTGTAAAATTATTAAAAATAAAAATAAATTTGGTAAAAAATAAGGTAATTTTTTATTATAATGAATATTTGTATTATACTTAAATTTAAGAAAATTCCAAAGTAACATAACAAAAATAATAAAAGCTAATGTTAAATGTACAGATAATCTATAATGACTTACATCTGTTCTTTCTGTAAGACCGCTCTGAACCATGTACCATCCTATAAATCCTTGTAAACAAATTAATAAAAAAATTAGATAGAAAGATAAAATAGAGTTTTTTGATATATTTCTTTTTAAGGAAAAATAAATTAGAGGAAGTATATAAAATATACCTATTACTCTACCTAAGAGTCTATGAGCATATTCCCACCAATATATAATTTTAAATTCGTTTAAACTCATTGAATAATTTTGTAGTTTAAATTCTGGAATTTCTTTATAGAGGTCAAAAGCTGCATTCCACTGTAGGGAATTTAATGGAGGAAGTATGCCCTTAAATAAATCCCACCTTGTTATTGATAGGCCAGAGTCAGTTAATCTAGTAAGACCGCCAACAATAATCATAAATCCAACTAGAAAAGTTATTAACAAAAGCCAAATAGAAATCTGATTATTTTTATTTTCAACTATCATGAAATTAATATACATTTCATAAAAAAAAATAAAAATTACTTATTTGTCGCTTAAATGAACAAGAAAAATCTACTGGTTGTAAGAAAAAATATAGATAAAATTGATCTAAAGCTGTTAAATTTACTAAAAACTCGTACAGAGCTTGTAAAAAAAGTTATTTTACTTAAAAAATATAAAAAACAAATAGTTGATAAAAAAAGAATTAAAAAAGTTTTATTAAATATTAAAAAAAATTCTATCAAAAAAAATATTGACCCTAAGGTTACAAATAAAATATGGAAGAGTATGATTAGAGGATATATTGATTTTGAAAAAAGAAATTTTAAGAAAAAATAATTATTTGCTATGAGGTGGTAACTTCTTTTCTACAAATACTTCATGTTTTCTTGTTGATGGATTATATTTTTTAACTTTTAATTTAATTTTAGCTTTTTCACCACCTGATGGTTTTTTAACATAATAAAAAAAGGGACTATCAGGTTTGCTTTCTGGAACAAGTCTTACTTTTATAGAAGTTTTTTTAGCCATTTTTTAATTTTTTTAATTCTTTAATTATTTTCGAAATATTTTTAACTTTATCCTTTACTAATCTAGCAGATTTATCGTCTGGTTTATATACACCAAAATTCTCTTTAACGTCAATACTATCAATCTTTTTTTTATCTAACATTTTTTTTACACCATTTATTGTTAAACCTCTTTCTTTCAATAAAAACTTGATGTGATTTATTATTTTAATATTTTCATTAGAGTAATATCTTCTCCCTCCTGCTCTTACTTTAGGTTTAATCTGTTTAAATTGGGTTTCCCAATATCTAATTGTATGAGTTTGTAATTGGCCTGTCTTTTTATCAATAAGATTTAACTCCTTTGCTGCTTCACCTATAGTTTTATATGCAGTTTCTTCTTTGTTATCACTTTTCATTTTGTATTTATTTTTTCTTTAAGTAAATGGGAAGGTTTAAAAGTAACCACTTTTCTTGGTGCAATTTGTGTTTCAATTTTTGTTTTAGGATTTCTTCCAATTCTCGCTTTTTTATTTCGAATTTTAAAAGTTCCAAAAGATGAGATTTTTACTTTGTTAGTTTTAGTTAATTCTTTAATTAGTATGTCAAAAAAATCATCAATCAAATTTGCTGAAAGATTTTTAGAAAAACCTAGAATTTTATTTATTTTATTTGATAAACTTTTTCTAGTAAAATTTTTTTTTACCATTAGTAAAAATATTATTCGTTTGATTCACCGTCAACAGTTATTAAGTTAGATTTTATCTTTGCTATTAAATTTGCATTCACTATTTTGTTGCAAACATTTATAGAATGAGCGAATCCAATAGAATCTGTGCCGCCATGACTTTTGACTACGGGACTTTCTAAACCTAAAAAAATAGCACCATTGTATTTTCTTGGATCTAACTTTTCTTTAAACTTTTTCAAAGAATAAAAAGATATCAATATAGATAATTTATTAAGTGAATTTTTTAAACCTTTAGTAATAAAGTTTGCTGTACCTTCAGCAGTTTTTAATGCAATGTTTCCAGTAAATCCATCTGTAACAATAACATCTACATTGCCATCCATTATATGATTTCCTTCTATATAACCTGTAAAATTAAAATTTTTAACTTTATTATTTTTAAGAACTGCATATGTTTTTTTTAGAACATCGTTTCCTTTATGCTCTTCAAGACCTACGTTTAATAAAGCAACTTTTGGTCTCTCACCTTCAAAAAGAGATTTAAAAAGTGCTGAGCCCATAGATGCAAAATCACATAAATTTTTTTTATCACATTCAATATTAGCGCCAAGATCTAAAACTACATTCATATTATTTTTATTAGGCCACAATGCTGCTAATGCTGGCTTACTAATTCCCTCTATAGTTTTTAGAAGCAATCTTGAAATGACCAAAAGTGCACCAGTATTTCCTGCTGATATAGATATGTCTGTTTTTTTTTCTTTTAGAGATTCTATTGTTTTCCACATACTTGAATTTTTTCCTCCTTTAGCAGCTGTGAGAGGACTTTCGTCATCCAAAATTATATCTTTCGTATTAATTATTTCTGAATAGTTTTTAACTAATTTTGTCTTTGAAATTTCTTTATTCAATAAATTTTCATCACCATAAATATAAAAGTAATTTTTTTTATTTTTCTTTAAAGATATTTCAATACCCTCGATCACCTTCTTAGGTGAATTATCACCACCCATTGCATCTACTGCAATTTTTACTATTTCGGACATATAATTAATTTTATTTTTTAGGTTCTAGAACTTGTCTACCATTATAAATGCCTGTTTTTAAATCTATGTGATGCGAGAGTCTATATTCACCTGATTTTTTATCTTCAACAATATTTATTGAAGAAATTCTGTGATGAGATCTTCTCTTATTTCTTCTAGACTTCGATGTTTTTCGTTTTGGTACAGCCATTTTATATCTCTAGTTATACTTAAAATTCAATTCACCCTTTAATACATTATCAGCACCTAAGTCAAAACAAAAAGCTTGAAATTTATCGAAATATTTTATGAGAGGCTCATTATTAGCCATTTTTTGATCGATATTACTTTTTAAATATCTTGAAAAAAAAACATTTTTAGATTCATTCTTTTCTTTCTTATAATTCTCACAGTAAAGTAAAATGTTATAAAATGATTTGATTAATCCCTTCATATACTTATTTACAGATACATCCCCATATCCAACTTCTCTCATATTCAATTCAATTTGTTTGAATAGATAGTCAAATAACTTCTGATAGAATGTCTTATATTCATTATCTTTCATGTCGATCTTTGATTTAATGAATATAAAAGATATATGGATAAAAATCAGATGTATTCTATTTTGAAAAGTATCTGATAACTCAAATTTAGTGTAAAATAATTCATTTCGTGATAATAAAAGAATATTATTATATAAAGTAGCTTCTTGAGATTTAAATTTGTTGCTATTGATACTCATATGGAAAAAAACATATTTTTATTAGTCATCTTTTTATTTTTGATTTCTGGATGTAATCAAAATGAGGTAATCAAAACTCATGGAGTAGCATATCTTAAAAAAAGGGAAAAGTTAATAATTGTTAATGAGTCAAATAAAAATGATACTGTTGCAATTCTTGGGCAGCCTTCAACAAAAGGAATGGTGGATGATAATTTGTGGATATATATTGAAAGAACAAGAACAAGGGGTACTTTATTAAAGCTAGGTAGAAACTACTTAAAAAAGAATAATGTTTTAGTT
>CACLKK010000015.1 GCA_902607525.1 uncultured Pelagibacteraceae bacterium
TTAAATGCAAAAGTAGTTTTGCAAGATTTTAAAAAAACAAAAATTTTTTTTCTTAATGATTTTTTTATAAGTTATCGCAAAACTAAGTTAAAAAAAGGACAATTTATTCATTCAATTAGAATACCCCTGCAAAAAGATAATACTTTTAAAGCATATAAAATTTCAAAACGTTTTGATGATGATATCTCATCAGTTTGCGCAGCATTTAATTTGGAAATAAAAAAGAATAAAGTTCTAAGCGCAAGAATCGCGTATGGAGGTATGGCTGAAATACCTAAGAGAGCAGTTCACTGTGAAAAAATACTTTTAAATTCTCTAGTTACGGATCAAATTATTGATAAAGCAAAAGAAGCTTTAGAAAAAGATTTTAAACCAATCAGTGATATGCGTGCTAGCAGATTGTATCGAATGGAAGTTGCAAAAAACTTACTTGAAAAATTTTGTGTTGAAATTAAACAAAAAAAATTAATAGGAGTATATTTTTAAAATGAAAAAAGAGACTTTTATTAATGAAAAAATACCACATGAAAGCGCAATAAAGCATGTTAGTGGAAAAGCTCATTATACTGATGATATTCCTGAACCACCAGGAACTTTGTACGGTGCAATTGGATGGAGTAAAAAAGCACACGCAATTATAAAAAAAATAAATCTTGATGAAGTAATTAAAAGCGAAGGTGTTGTAGCTGTTGTTACAGCTGATGACATTATTGGAAGAAACGATGTTGGCCCGGTTTATGATGGAGATCCAATATTTCCAAAAAAAGCCGAGTATTATGGACAACCACTTTATGCCGTAGCTGCAACCACAACAGAACTTGCTAGAAAAGCAGTTCTAAAGGCAAAAATTAGTTATAAAACACTTAAACCAATTACCACTATTCAGGAAGCATTAAAGAAAAAATCTTTTGTTTTAAAAGAGAAGGTAATAAAAAAAGGTGAAGCGCTTAAAGCAATAGAAAATTCTCCTTATTATTTAAAAGGTAATTTTACGACCGGAAGCCAAGAACATTTTGCACTTGAAGGACAAGCTGCTTTTGTAGTTCCTCAAGAAGATAATGATTTTAAAGTATTTTCTAAAACACAACATCCAAGCGAGACGCAACAAATAATAGCAAAAATGCTTAATCAGAAAAGTAACACGATTACAGTTGAAACTAGAAGATTAGGCGGTTCATTCGGAGGTACCGAGACTCAATCTTTTATATTTGCAGCAATTTGTACCTTGCTTTCAAAAAAAACTAAGTGTGCAGTTAAACTTAGATTAGATCGCGATGATGATATTATTATAACAGGAAAAAGACATGATTTTTATTCAGAGTATGAAGTTGGTTTTGATGAATTAGGTGTTATTAAAGGTTTAAAATTAAAATTAGCATCAAGATGCGGAATATCTCCAGATCTTTCAGGGGCAATTAATGACAGAGCCTTATTGCATATTGATAATGCCTATTATCTTGAAAATGTATTAGTAGAAAACTACCTTTGCAAAACTAACACAGCATCAAATACTGCTTTTCGGGGCTTTGGAGGTAATCAAGGGATGATGGCTATTGAAAATATCATTGATCATATTGCAACTTCACTTAAAAAAGATTCTGCTGAAATAAGAAGGAGAAATTTTTATCAAAAGAAGAAAAAAAATATAACACATTATAATATGAAGATCGAAGATAATGTTATGCAAGAAATTTTTGATCAGCTGATTAAATCTTCAAATTATAAAAGTAGACAATTAAGAATAAAAAAATTTAATTCAGAGAATAAATATATTAAAAAAGGCATAGCATTAACACCGGTAAAGTTTGGTATCAGCTTTACCACTTGGCATTTAAACCAAGCCGGAGCTTTAGTACATATTTATTATAATGATGGAAGCGTACACGTAAATACTGGGGCAATAGAAATGGGACAGGGCACTTATACTAAAATTGCACAATTAGCAGCAAATGCATTGGGCTTACCTTTTAGTAAAATTAAAGTTTCAGCTACCCGAACTGATAAAGTGCCCAATACTAGTGCCAGCGCAGCTTCAAGTACTACAGATCTTAATGGAGCAGCTACTCTTAATGCAATTTCAAAAATAAAAATGAATTTAGCAGCATATGTAAAACGTAAATATAAAATTAAAAACAGCGAAGCGGTTTACGAAAATGGAATTGTAAAATTTAAAGGTAAAAGCTTTAGGTTTAATCAACTTGTTAAAGAAGCTTATTTAAATAGAGTTTCATTATCTTCTTCAGGTTTTTATACAACACCAAAAATACATTTTGATAAGAAAAAATTTAAAGGAAGACCATTCCTTTATTTTTGTTATAGTGCCGCTGTTAGTGAGGTAATGATTGACACATTAACTGGAGAAAATAAAATATTACGTGCAGATATATTACATGATGCTGGCAAAGCTATTAATCCAGCCATCGAAATGGGACAAATAGAAGGAGGGTTTGTTCAAGGAGCAGGCTGGCTTGGTTGTGAAGAAGTTAATTGGAAAACTAATGGTCAAATTACTACCCATTCACCTTCAACATATAAAATTCCAGCCGTGAGCGATATGCCAGAAAAATTTAATGCAGAAATTTTTAAAAAGGGAAAAAATATTGAAAATGTGATAAATAAATCAAAAACAACAGGAGAACCGCCATTAATGAATGCGATGTCAGTTTTTTTTGCAATTAAAAATGCCATATCTTCTATTGGTAATTATAATATTAATCCTAACCTTAATGCTCCAGCTACGCCTGAAAAAATCTTAATGAGTATTAAAAAATTAAAAAAAAATATATGAAAAACGAATTTATGAAAAGAGCCATAGAACTTTCTCTTGAAAGTGTTAATAAGGGCGGGGGACCTTTTGGATGTATTATTGTTAAAGATGAAAAAATTGTGTCAGAAGGATCAAACAAAGTTACATCAAGCAAAGATCCTACTGCGCATGGTGAAATAGTTGCTATTCGTGAGGCGTGTAAAAAAATAAATAATTTTAGTCTTAGTGGATTTGAATTGTATTCGTCATGTGAACCTTGCCCTATGTGCTTATCTGCAATTTATTGGGCAAGAATAGACAAGGTATATTTTGCAAATACAAGACAAGATGCACAAAAAATTGATTTTGATGATTCATTAATTTATTCAGAATTTCAAAAAAATATTGATAAGAGAAAAATTCCTATGGTTCAGATGATGAGAAGTGAAGCTCTTAAAGCTTTTGAATTATGGGATAAAAAAACAGATAAGGTTAAATATTAAATGGAATTTTTACCTGATATTTCTAAATGGACTCAGGCTTTGCTTAGATGGGGACATGTTTTTTTTGCTATACTATGGGTCGGCACATCATTTACTTTTAATTACCTAGATAACAAATTGCCAAAAAATTCAAAAGCAGAAGATATTGAGGCCGAAGGAATTTTGCAGCACAGTGGTTATTATTATAAATTGACCAGGTATCATGGTGCTCCTCAGGGAGTTCCAAAAAACGTAATACTTTGGAAGTACACTTCCTATTTGACTTTTTTATCAGGCATAGCTTTATTAATATTAATTTATTTCGTAAATGCAGATATTTTAATGGTCGATAAGAGAGTAAATGAAAATATTTCTCCTTCAATCGCTATAGTAATTTCAATACTATCTATAATAGGATCGTGGTTAATTTATGATTTTATTTGTAAGTCTAAATTAATAAATTACAAAATTATTTTTCCCATTGTACTTTTAATTATCGGTACAGCTATTTCATTTGGTCTAACCAAAATCTATGGTCAGCGATTTGCCTTTTTACAATCTGGTATTATTCTAGGAAGTATAATGACCATGAATGTATTTTTTGTTATAGCTCCTAATGGCAAAAAAATAGCTTTATCTGCTTCAAAAAATGAAAAATTTGATTTAAATCTTTCACTTCGAGCAAAGGTGAGGTCAGTTCACAATAATATTATTACATTATTAGTTTTATTTATAATGCTAAGTGGACATGCGTCTTTTGTTTGGGCCAGTAAATACAATTGGATAATTCTTTTTATTCTAGCAATAATTTTTGGAATGATTCAGCACTATATTAATTTAAATAATAAAAAAGAAAGTAATTAAATTCCTTCTATAATTTGTAAATTTCTTTTTACTGAACCTTTTAAAATGTTATGAGCCTCTTGGTACTCGTCAGAATTGTAACATCTCTCCGCTTCTTCAAAAGAAGGAAATTCAACTATTACTGTTCTTGGTGATTGATTTCCCTCAAGAGTTATATTTTTTCCTCCCCTTGCAATAAATTTACCAGAATATTTACTAATAGCAGCTGTAGCTTTAACTGCATATTTTTTCAAAGTTTCCATATTTTCAATTTTTTCATACACAGCTATCCAAATTCCCTTTGTCATAAATTTTCTCCTTTTTAATTATGTTATTTTTATCTATGATAGCAGAATTAAAATGTCAGAAAAATTAATTGTTTCGTGGGAAGAATATAATAAGACCGTAGAAAAGCTCGCTATCATGGTTGATGAAAGTGGATATAAGCCCACTTTGCTTGTAGGAATAATGAGGGGAGCCGCTCCTATGATTGATCTTTTAAGTAGAGTTTTTAAGTTAAAATGCGCGTATCTTGCAGTGGAATCATACAGCGGCAAAGGTGTTGAGGATGAACAGGGTAATATAGTTTTTTCTCGTGAGATGAGTTCTATTGCAAAAAATATGGGTGGAAAAATTCTTTTGTGCGATGATCTTGCAGATACTGGAATAACCTTTAATAAAAGTGTTGATTGGTTAAAAAATTATGAACCAATTAAAAATAAAATTGAGGATATAAAGACAGCAACTTTGTGGAAAAAAAAGAAATCAACATTTGACCCAGATTACTGTGCAGTAAAATTACCCGATAATCCCTGGATAGTTCAACCATTCGAACATTACGAAGAAATTAGAATAGAAGATATTAAAAAGAAGCATTCAAAATAAAAAAGGGCCAGAATAAATCCGGCCCTTTAATATAAAATTTAAATTTTTAAGCTACAACAAAACTTATTACGCTCGCTATTGCTATTACCCAAATCGCAGGGCTAACATTTGTTTTTCCTGTGCAGATTTTAATCGCTGCGTAAGAAATAAATGCTAAAGCTATTCCGTGAGAAATTGAATAAGTAAATGGCATTGCTATCATAGCAAGGACCGCAGGTCCTGACTCAGCAATATCATCCCATTCAATATCTACAATGTTACGAACGAAAAGAGTTGCAATATAAATTAATGCAGCTCCGTCTATTTCCTTCGGAAGGCTAGTTGCTAATGGAGCAAGGAATATACAAGCCAAGAATAAAAGTCCTATTACAAGAGAAGTCATTCCTGTTCTTCCACCAGCTTTTACACCAGCAGCAGATTCTACATATGTAGTAACTGTGCTTGTACCCATTAAGGCACCAGCAACAGTAGATGCGCTGTCTGAAAGCATAGCTTTGTCTATGTCTTGGATTTTTCCGTCTTTTCCAAGTTTACCCGAAACATTTGCAACACTAGTTAAAGTTCCTGCAGTATCAAAAAAGTCAATGAAGAACAGAGTAAAGATTACTGTTACCATTGAAGCTGAAAGCGCAGCACCCAAATCAAATGCAAACAAGTGCGTCATTGGAGGTGGAGCAGAAGCAACACCATTAAATTTTGCTAAACCAGTTACCCAAGCAATAATACTAAAGGCAATGATTCCAATGATAATGTTTCCTTTGATCTTAAATTTTTCCATTACGATCATTGATATAAATGCACCTGCACCTAAAAGAAGTAATGGGTTGCTAAGATCACCAAGAGTTACAAGTGTAACTGGATGGTCACCAGTCAATCCCATAATTTCAAAACCAATGATTGCTAAGAACAAACCTATTCCAGCACCAATTCCAAGTTTTAAACTTTTTGGAATTGAGTTAATAAGCCAAGCTCTTACTGGAGTTAGTGAAATTATTAAGAAGAGCACGCCTGCTACAAGTACAGCTCCAAGTGCTTCTGCTGGGGTATAGTTCATACCCAAACAAACACCATAAGCAATAAATGCATTAATCCCCATTCCTGGAGCTAGTCCAACGGGCCAAGTCTTGGCGTAAAATGCAGCTATAAAACAAGCTAAGGCTGTCGCCAAAACTGTAGCTGTGAAAACTCCGCCAAAGTCAAACCCACCATCAGCAAGTATGACAGGATTTAAAAACATAATGTAAGCCATGGTTAAAAAAGTCGAAACCCCAGCTATTACTTCTGTTTTAAAATCCGTTTTGTGTTTTCTATAGTCGAAATATTTATCCATCATGATATATTTCCTCCTAGATTATTAATTAATTGAGAAACTTTAATAGACCTTTAAGGAGAAGTCACAACAAAATAAACCTTATTCACAGTGAATAATATAACAAGATACAACTTGTGAGTTTATATCTGTTTATAAAAAACATGCTATTCTATGTTAAGTTGTAACTATGAAAATTATATACACTTTTTTAATTGCTACTTTTCTTTTTATTATTACTGGATGTCAAACCATAGAAAACAAATCACAGTCTGCAATAAAAAAAGAAAATGAAAAATTGAGTAAATTTCTTCAGCAGCCCGAATCAGAATTGAAAATAGTATTAGGAGAACCTAATGATATTTTAAAAAGCGATCAGGGGACAAAGTTTTTTATTTATAAAAAAAAAAAATATAATATTACCTGTGAGAGAAAGTTTGAAATTGATCAAAATAAAATGGTTGTAGGTTTTACTAGCAAGGGGTGTTTTTAAGATACCTGCGGAGATTTCTCTCCGCAAGCAAGGCATCCGATTATTTGATTGGAATAAGTTTTTTTTTCTTTTGTTCTGGTATGATTTTTTCACAATTAATCGTCAAAAGACCATCTTTAAGTTCTGCTCCATCTACTTTTACATCGTCCGCAATAGTAAATGATCTAGAAAATGACCTTTGAGATATTCCCTTATGAATTATTTCATTACCATATTTTTCAACAGTTTTATTAACTTTTTTAGTTTTTACTGTTAAAAGTTTATCTTCAAACTCAACTTCAACATCATCTTTATTAAAGCCAGCAACAGCTACTTCTATAGCGTATTTGTCTTTTCCAGATTTTCTAATGTTGTATGGAGGATAGTTATTTTGTACCATTCCACCATTACCCAGCATAGACTCAAACTGATCAAACATATCATCGAATCCAATGCTAAAAGGTCTTAAAGAGTTAAAGATTGATAAATCCTTACTTGTCATATTTACCTCCTTTGTTAGCAAGGTTAATTTACGCAAGCCCCACAACGGCAGCTTACAAATAATTATATGGGAATATTTTTTAGAATTTCAATACTAGGTATTTAATTTATTTGTGATTTTTAAAATAAAACTATAATCAAAAGCTATTTCTTCAATAGCAGAGTCGCGTCCAGATTTACCGCCATGACCAGCATCTTCTAGCTCACATTTTAAAAGTAATAAATTTTTATCAGTTTTATATTTTCTAAGTTTTGCTGTAAATTTTGTAGGCTCATCAAAGATAACTCTCACATCTTTTAAATTAGTTACTAGCAATAAATTTGGATAGCTCATTTTTTTAATATTATGATATGGAGAATACGATTTAATATATTCAAAGTGTTCTTTATTATTTTTTGCATCACCAAATTCAGTTAATTCACCTAAAGTTAAAGGTAAAGAATGATCAAGATTTGTAGTCAAAGAATCTAAAAAACCAACCTGAATAACCATTCCTAAAAATAATTCTGGAGTTTTATTTACTACACCTCCCAAAAGCAAGCCTCCTGCGCTTCCGCCATAACCCACTATTCCTCCTTGGTAGGTATATTTTTTTTCAATTAAAAATTTTGCAGCAGATATATAGTCTTCAAAAGTATTTTTTTTATTTAGCATTTTACCTTCTTCATGCCAGACTTCTCCACGTTCACGACCTCCCCTAATAGATGCATCACACCAAATAATGTTTCTATTTAATAAACTTAATCTGACATTAGAAAAGTTAAAAGAAAGTGAATTTCCGTAGCTGCCATATCCGTATAAGAGAACGTTAGCAGTACCATCAACTTTGGTATCTTTATGTCGAGTTATAGTTAAAGGTATTAATCTTCCATCATGAGACTTACATTCCAGTCTTTCAGTAATGTAGTTTTCTGGAGAATAATTTTTATCTAAAACTTTTTGTTCTTTTAAAAATTTTTTTTCTTTTGTCTTTAAATTATAAATGTAAGCTCTCGAATTAGTTTTTGGAGAAGAGTAACTAATATAAACATTATCAGTATCAGTTTCTTTTTGCATTTCAGAGACAGATGGACTCCATACTTTTTCGTCAGCAAAAACTAACTCTTCTTCTTTATTTGTCTTAAGGTTTCTTACGAATAATTTAGGTAAAGCATTGGACATTTCTCCTCTAATCATCCATTCGTCCAAAAAATCATATCCTCCAATTACTACTTCTTTTTTAGCGGGTATAAAATCTTCCCAGCTGTTTATATTTTCATGTTTACATCTGCAAATTTTATAATCAGGACATTCGTCTTGGTTTGTATGAATCCAAAAATAGTTTTGCCATGAGTCAATTGAATATCTGATTTTTTCTCTGCGCTTTTGAAACAATTTTAGTTTTACCTTCTCTTCTGTATTTGCAGAGTCCGAAGTTAAGTAGTGCGTTTCAGTTGTAGAATGATCAGATGTATTAATTAAAAAAAATTTTTCATCTGTAGTTAAACCTCCCATTCCCACAGTAAATTTTGGGTCGAGCTCTTCATAAATTAGCTCATCATTTTTATTAGAAGATCCAATTTTATGTCTAAAAACTTTTTTTGGTTGATGTTTTTTGTTTAATAAGGTGTAGAAAATAAATCGTGAATCTTTACTAAAAGTTATTCCTCCAGATGTGTTCTCAATTTTTTCATCTAATATCTTCTCATCAGCTATTCTTCTTATATAAATTGTATAAAACTCTGAACCATTAAGATCCAACGAGTATCCCAGTAGAGAATGATCATGACTTACAGAAAGATCTCCAACACCAAAATAATTAGCATTTAGTTTTTTTTTCTCTTTATCTCCGTTCCAGTATTCTTGTATATTATCTTTACTGTCTCCTATTTTTTTTCTTAATTGTATAGGATAATTATTTTCTTTAGTTGTTTTAGTCCAATATTCCCATCCATCCTTATTATAAAAAAAATGAAGAGATTCATCGTCTAATTTAATTCTTCCTTTAATTTCCTTAAACAGATTCTTTTGGAATTGTTCAGTATCTTTCATTTGAGACTTTGTGTACGCATTTTCTTCTTCTAAATATTTTCTTATCTCAGGATTTAATTTTGAGCTATCCTTTAATACTTCAAGAATATTTTTTTGATGAACCCAAGAAAATTCATCTTTTATCTCATAACCATGGTGTTTTTTAATTTCTAATTTTTGTTTTAATTTTGGAGGATTTTTCATTAGAGTACTTATTTATATGAATATTGTAATAACTGGAATAATTATTTTTATAATAACATTTTTATTATTATCTTGGTTTGCTAAACAAAAAACAAAGAAAATAGCCAAAGGCGTGAGAAGTTTAATTGTTATTTTGTCACTATTAGTTGCGATAATTTTAGCTATAGGTGGCAGAATATTGTTTTCACTTCCATTGTTTTTTTTAGCTCTTTCTGCTCTTAAAATAAAAGGTCTTACAGCATTTCAAATTTGGCAAATATGGAGACTTTTAAACTATTTAAGAAGTACTGGAAGGTATTCTCACTTTGGACAAAATAACCAAACAAGACCTTCCAGCAATCTGTCAATAGATGAGGCCTATAAAATTTTAGGAATAAAAAAAGGAAGTTCAAAAGAAGAAATTATAAAAGCAGCAAATTCACTACAAAAAAAAATTCACCCTGATGTTAACCCCAGCTCAAATACTGAGCGCTTAAGTCAAATAGTTAATGAAGCTAAAGAAACTGCACTTAAAAACTTTAGTTAATTAGTTCCATAGATTTTTTGAGAACTTCATTAAAAGATATTAGATCTTTACCTCTTGTATTGTGTCCAGTATTTTCTACCGCCAGTCCTTCAGGGCAAATTATGTTAATATTTTTACTATAAACACCGTATGCTGAAGGAGGAGAATCCATAAATAAAAATAATGATTTCAAACCCAAACCTGAGGCTATATGACCCCAACCAGTATCATTACCTATATAATACTGTGAAGCAGCAATAATTGGAATTGCCTCAGAAAGATTCATTTTAGAAAAAGATAAACAATTTTTTCCTATATTTGAATTTATAACTCTTTTGATTAAGTCTTCATCTTTTAATCCACCAGCAAGAAAAAAATTACTCTTATATTTTTTATTTAGTTCTTCAAACAAGCGAATATAATTATTTATATCCCAACGTTTTGTTGGACCAGAAGCCGATATACCACAAATAATATTTTTTGTTTTATTTGTTATATTGTATTTCTTTTTTGCTTGTTCAATATCACTAATATTGGAATAAATTTTTGATTGAGGATTTACTTCTGCATTTAATATTTTTTCGGTGAATTCTTTAGCTGTCTTAAAAAAATTTTTTTCTTTTTTGGAAAAAAACCTATAATGAAAATTTCTTTTAATTCCCGACATCTCTGCAATTAAGTAAAAACGTATAGAGTCACTAAAAATATAAGACTGATCAAATTTCTTTGGCTTAATTTTTTTTATAATATTGAAAAATCCTTTAATTTCTTTTTCATCAAATTCAATTACCTCTTCAATGTGAGGATCATGTTGTAATATTGATTTTGCCCTCGTGCTTTCTTGTGCCAAGACTGTAACTGGAACACCTATTTTTTCGCTAATAGCATGTATATTAGAAATGAGTATTGATAAATCCCCAATTCCCATAGATTTTATTATTACAAGTACTTTACTCATTTTTTTAATCTAATATAATTTCTAACAAATAAATTGGTTAAAAACATGGCTATAAAAAAAGGAATATATGCTGCTTCAATGAGTATTTTCAATCAAGATTTATCTCTTGATGTAGATTTTACAATTAAGCACTCAGAAAAACTCATACAGTCAGGACTGCACGGAGCTATATTTTTTGGCTCTACGGGGTGCGCCCAACTTATCTCTTTAGATGAAAAAAAAAAATTAATTGATAAATTAAATAATAATAAACTCAAGGATCATTTTATAATTGGTAGTGGTACCAATGCTTTAAATGAAAATATAGAATTAATGAAATATTCTATAAAAAATGGAATAAATCGATTTTTACTTATGCCACCAGCATACTATAAATATGACGATGAAGGAGCTTACACTTTTTATGCAAACGTGATTCAGAAAGTTCCTGAAAGTAAAATTATTTTATATAATTTTGAAAAACTTAGTGGTTATAAATTTAGTATTTCAATTATTGAAAAACTGGTTAAAGATTTTCCCAAACAAATAGTTGGCGTAAAAGATAGCTCATATAACTTATATGAAAAGCTTGAGATTCCAAATTTTATGATTTTTCCTGGCTCGGAATTAAAGTTATTGAAAGGTCTTGAACTTGGAAATAGTGGAATTATTTCGGCCATTTGTAATGTAACAGCTCCATTAGCAAGAAAAGTTTATGATGATTTTCACAATAAAAAAAAACAGTCTTTTAATGAAAAACTTTGCGCTGTTAGAAAGGTATTTGATAATTATAATCTGATCTCAGGACTACATAGTTTTATGTCAATTGAAAATGAAAAATATCAAAGAATTTTACCTCCTTTAAGTTTACTTTCTAGTTCACAAACAAAACAACTTATGTCAGAATTAAAGAAATTGGAATTTTCTCCAGAAAAAAATATAGCGGCCTAAAATATGTTATTAGCAAGATTTTTATCAAAAACTTTTAAAGAGGGCGGAATAATTTTGATAGATTCAAAGGGTCAAAAATATATTTGCGGAAATCCTAAAAAAGAAAATCCTTTAACGCTTAAGCTTTTAAAAAAAGATTTAAATTGGAAATTATTACTGCATCCTGAACTTTATTTAGGGGAGGAATACTTTAAACACAATATAGAAATTCAAAATGGTTCTATCTACGATTTTTTATGCTTATGTTTGAAAAATATTGGACGCAACGAAGTGAATATTTACTCTTCTATATTAAATAGATTTAGATCATTATATAAAAATTTTTCCAGTTATAACGATCCTCGTCTTTCTAGAAAAAATATACAGCACCATTATGATAGAGGAGAAGATCTTTATGATTTATTTTTAGATAAAAAACATAAATTGTATTCTTGTGCTTACTTTAAATCAGACAATGAAAGTTTGGAGGATGCTCAAGACAACAAAATAAATCATTTAATTAAAAAATTACACTTAAAACCTAATATGAAGGTTCTCGAAATAGGATCTGGATGGGGAGGAATTTGTTTTGAAATTGCTAGACAGAGCAAATGTGAAGTTTTAGGAATTACCTTAAGTAGAAATCAATTAGAATATAGTAAAAAAAAAGCAAAAGAATTAAAATTAGATAACCAAGTTAGTTTTGAACTTTGTGATTACAGAGAGGTCAAAGGTAAATTTGATAGAATTTTAAATGTTGGTATGCTTGAGCATGTACATCCTAAGTACTATGAAACTTTTTTCAAAAAAATTTCTGAAATTATGAAAGATGACAGCATATGTTTAACTCACACTATAGGTTCAACAAATTCACCAGCTGGCCATGATAATGCATTTATAAATAAATATATTTTCCCAGGAGGAAAAGTTCCTAGCTTATCCCAACTAATTCCACACATTGAAAAATACAAGCTAGTTTTAGCAGACTGTGAAAGCCTTATAAGACACTATGATAAAACGTTAAAGGCGTGGCTGGACAGATTCTTAGAAAACAGAGAAAAGGTAAAATACTTATTTGATAAACAGTTTGTTCGTCTTTTTGAGTTCTATTTAGCATCATGTTCTGCAGCATTTACCCATAGCGATCTTCTTGTTTATCAATTACAAATTGTAAAAAATTATTCTGCTTTACCTAGCAATCGTAGAGATTATATATATCAATAAATTATTGTTATATATTAAAAAGAAAATTTCCAATGAAAAGAAGAAATAAAAAAAAATTAAGAAAGGTTAAGAGAAGATTAAAAAATAAAAAAATAAAAAAAAAGAAAAAGAAGATATATTTAAAGAGACGGAAATTAGCAAAAAAAGCAAAAAGAATTAAGAAAAAAAAAATTAAATTTAAATTAAAATCTAATATTAAAATACCTAAAATAAAATTAAAAACTCCAAAATTTAATATACTCAAAAAAATCTCAATCCAAAGTGTTTTTGAATGGTTAGCTTTTCCAATATTTACTGCTTATGAAAATTTTAGAGAGAAGAGAAAAATTTCTAAATTAAAAAAGATTGCTTACGAAAAAATAGAAAGAGAAAAACAAATAAAAGAAGAGCGTCGATTAAGATATGAAGCCAAAAAACAACTATTGAAAGACGAAGTTAAGCTTGCAAAAGAACGTGAATATGATTTGAAAAGATTTATTAGAGCAGAACAGGCGATTCTTAGAAAGGAGCAAGCGCATAAAAGACAACAATTTTTAGAAGAAATAAAACTTTCTAAAAAAATAGAATCTTTTAGAAAAAGGGAACTTCTAGAGATAAAAAATTTGGAAAAACTAGCACTCAAGGAACAACGTGAAAATTATCGTGAAGTTGAACAGCGTCTAGAAAAAATTAAAGAAAAATATAGACTAATTAGAGACCAAAAAATCCGAGAGCGTGTCGAGGCTTTAGGATTAGAAACATCTGATTTAGATACCAAAGATGACTTGCTTCAAAAAGAGAAAGAATATGCTGAACATAGACATACTATTGAATTAGTTTTAGAATCTTTTTATCGCTCGGCAAATTCTTTAGTTTTTCAATTAAATAAAAGATATATCCCAAAGCATAAAAGCATTCTTAGGGTTATTGACAGAAGATATGAAAGCAACGAATGCTTTATAAGATATGACGATAGTCCAGATGAAGACTGGCTCGTTCTAATTTATTTAGAAGATTCCGATGCAAAAAAGGGAAAAATTGTTGTAGAAAATAAAGCTAACCCAGATAAGCATGAAACTAAATCTTTTGAGACAAAAGAGATATTCACTTATTCCGATTATCTCGTAGATGCTATGACAGCTCATATTGATCGCGAAAGACAAAAAAAAGCTAGTTAAAATTATAACTTGTTTACATTACATAGAATGAGGAATATTTATTATTAATATGCAAGATTCGATTCTATATATTATTTTAGTACTACTTTGTTTGGTGATTTATCTTTTGATCATTCAAAAAAAACGTAAAAATGAAAACGAAGACAGGGACGATTTAGTCAAATTAAAAGAATCATTAACAAGCTCAGTAAGCACAATGTCTACCTCGTTTAATTCTTTGTCTAAGGATGTGACACGCGATATGACTCACGCACTTACTAAGGTTGACGAGAAGGTTGGAGTATTTAATAAGCAAGTCGAAGAAATAAACAAAAGCCAAGATAGTTTTAGTCGAATTTTAGCTGGAGTAAAACAATATGGTGGCCTCGCAGAATTTTCTTTGGCTGCCTTATTAAAAGATTTGTTGCCAGCCTCTCAATATATCGCAAATGTTAAAATGAAACCTGAAGATACAAGAGATGTAGTTGAGTTTGCAATTAAGTTGCAAGATATTTTATGTCCAATAGATAGTCATTGGCCTATTGAAAAATATAAAGCTATAGATGAAGCTTACCAAGAAAAAAATAAAGACATGTTGGCTAGTGCCAGAAATGAATTAGCTTTAGCATTTAAAATTAAAGCGAAAAAAGTTTCAGAAAAATATATCATGCCACCAAAGACTACTGATTTTGCCATTATTTATGCTCCAACAGAAGGTTTATATGCGGAACTTGCAAGTTATAGAGATCCAAAAACCAAAGAGCTATTAATGGAAGAGTTAAGAAAAAAGTATAAAATTACTGTTGCTGGCCCAAATACTTTGTGTGCAATTTTACAAGCTTACCATATGGGTTTTCAAACACTTAAAGTTCAAAAACATGCAACCCAAATACATGATGATTTAAGAAATATTTCTACAAGATTTGCTAAACATTTTGATAGTATTAAAGGCTTAAGAAAAAAATTGGAAGAAGCCATGAAAGTAACAGATGATTTTGGAAGAGATGCAAGATCAATTACCAGAACCTTAGAAAATATAAAAGATCCTGAACAAGTTGAAAAAGCAATCAAAGAAGATGTTGACAAAATTAAAGTATTGAATAAGTAATAATTAATGCCAAATTTAGTTTTTTATGATTTTGAAACATGTTCTTCCAACGTTTCTTATGGTCAAATAATTCAGGCTGCAGCTGTACTAGTTAACGATAAATTTCAAGAGTTAGATCGATACGAAGGACGATGCAAGTTAAATCCTGGAATTGTTCCAGAAGCCATGGCTCTCTTGGTTAACAAAACTACACCAAAAATGCTTAAAGAAACAAATTTATCTCACTATCAAATGATAAGGCAGTTAGTTGAAAAATTTAAGCAATGGAAAAATTCAACTTTTATTGGGTATAATTCAATTAATTTTGATGAAGAGTTTTTAAGAAGAACTTTGTTCAAAAATCTTGAATATCCTTATCTAACCAATACAAATGGAAGTGAAAGAGGGGACCTATTTAGTTTAGCTAGAGCGTGCCACCTTTATTATCCAAATTGTATAAAAACTCCGATAAGTGATAAAAATAATCCACTATTTAAATTAGAAAAATTAGCTCCAATGAATGATATAAAACACGACCAGGCTCATTCAGCTATGGGGGATGTTTTAGCTACAGTTGAAATAGCAAAACTTTTAAATAAAAAAGCTCCAAATGTATGGAAAGCTAGTTTAATGACTACTAATAAAGATAAAAGTTTTCAATTAATTAAGGATGAACAATTATTTTGTACAGATTTTTTCTACTACGGAAAATCAGTGCCATTTGTTCTTACTTTTGTTTGCCAACATCCTCAATGGGGATATCCTATGTGTTTTGATCTTAAATCTGATCCCGTTTATTATTTTAATCTACCTATTCAATCTCTTAAAAAAGAACTAGATAAAAAACCAAAAGTTATCAGAACAATTAAACATAAAAAACACCCTATTATAATGAATCCTAGTTATGGAATGAATTTTGACAATTATAAGCAATTAGGTATTAAAAAATTAAAAGAAAGAGCTAAACTTGTTAGAGAGAATAAAGAATTTGCAAAAAAAGTAGCTACTATTTTAGATGAGGATGCAAGAGAAAGACAAGAGTTAGATTCACAAATGGATATATATCCTGAAGAATCAATATATATAAAGTTTGCTTCAGATTATGATAGCAAGTTAATGCCAGATTTTCACAAAGCAGATTGGAAAGATAAGTTTTCAGTATTACAAAAATTCAAAGATGAACGTATGCAATATTTTGGAAAAAAAATTCTTTATGAAGAAAGTCCACAATCTTTACCTAAAGAAGAGTACAATTTGGTTCATAAAGAAGTTGCTTCAAGAATTTTAAGTACAAATGAAGAAAAATGGAATACGATACCTAGAACTTACTCTGAAATTGATACTTTAAGAAATAAATTTAAGGATGACAAAGAAAAATTAAAAGCACTTCAGCAGATAAATTCATACATTGAAGAAATGGAAAAATTTTATCAAAAGGCTAGTTGACATTTAGAAAAAAATTCTTAAATTAAATTTATCTAATGGCTACAAAAAATATAACAGATGAGAATTTTGAAACTGAAGTTCTAAAAGGATCTAAACCAACATTAGTAGATTTTTGGGCTGAATGGTGTGGTCCGTGTAAACAAATAGGTCCTATTCTTGAGGAAATTTCTAATGAAATGAGTAATGATATTGTGGTAGCTAAACACAATATTGATGATCATCCAAATCAGCCAACAAAATACGGCGTCAGAGGCATACCAACGATGTTACTTTTTAAAGGCGGAGAACTTAAAGCTACCAAAGTCGGAGCTACAACTAAATCAAATATTGTTTCGTGGATTAAAGAAAATATTTAATTTAAACTTAATATTTCTCCAGCAAAATATAAACTACCAGTACAAAAAATAATTGCATTATCATTTTCTTTTGCAATATTTTTTAATGCTGATTTAATTGAATTTTCTGTTCTTGAGGGAACTCCACACGATTTAGCAATTTTTGACAATTTTGATTTTTCAATAAAGTTTTCTTGATTAGGTATGTCCAGGGTAATTATTGAATGAATCTTATTTTTAAATATTTGAATAAATTCTTTGTGTTCCTTATTAGCCATCATCCCCAGTAACATAATAATTTTTCTTCCAGAGTTTAGTGTACCCAAGTATTTTTGAACTACAGAAGCCGCTAAAGGATTATGGGCTCCATCAATTAAAATTAGGTTATTTTTTGATACATAATTTCTAAGTTTACCTTGAGTAATATTTTGCAATCTACCTTCACTTTTAATTTTTGTTATGGCTTTTTCAATATGAGAGTCAGTTATTTGAAATTTTTCAAGCCTTCTTGCTGTAGCAATAGCTGTAGAAACATTGCTAATTTGAAAATCTCCAGATAAATTTGGTAAAGGTAAATTTATTTTACCCAAATCATCACTATAAAGAAATCCATTAGAGTTTTTTTTATAGCTGTAATTTTCATTAAAAAAAAATTTTTCAGAGGTATTTTTATTAATATTTTTTTTAATTTCATTTAAAACTAAATTTTTTTGTTCTGATATAAAAATTTTTGATCCATTTAGTAATGCTGAACATTTTTCATATACTATTTCATCAATAGTTCCTTTTTTTTAGAAAATCCTTATGGTCGATGCCTATTGGCATAACTACCGATGCAATATTTTTTTTTAATACATTGCTAGCATCAAGTCTAAAAAAAAGACCAGATTCTAAGATATTTAGGTCGCTATTATTTCTTGAGGCTGCAAGAAAAAAACATGCACAAATAAATTCATGAAATGTTATATTTTTTCCTTTATTTAATTTTTCAACCTCTAACAATAAATCATGAAGTTGATCGTCAGCAATATATTTTCCAGTAAGATAATATCTTTCATTAAATTTTTTAAGAGACGGGCTTATGTTCAAATTTACTGTGTAGCCTGCGGTTTCAAAAATTTCTCTTAAAGTTGAGCAAAAACTATACTTACCATTAGTTCCAACAACTTGAACTGCGTTTGTAATTTTTTCTTGGGGATTGTTAAGATCTTTTAATAACCTTTTTATTCTATCTAAAGATAGGTCTACGCTCTTAGGATGCAGTTGAAGCAGTCTTTTTAAAATCTTCTGGATTTTCATAAGCTTCTTCTGTTGTTTTTGTTTCTTCTTTTTTTAAAATTATATTAGCTAACTTAGTTATAGTGTCTTTTAATTCTTTTCTATTTTCAAGAGTTATATCAGCTAAACCTGATTTCATTATTCCTGGAGCAGTACCAAAATCATCAGGGATTTGATCGGTCCCTTTTAAAATATTAGCAGTAACTCTTTTTCCTGAAAAAAGTAAATTTTCTACACACTTAGATTCAATAATAATAAAATCATGCATAAAAAAACTTGAAGCATACGTTCCTCCAGCAGTTGCTCGCGCCGCAACACAAAAAGTTGGGATATTATTCTTTTTAATTTCATTCATTGCGATAATGCTTTTAGTCATTCCTGCTAAGCCGGTAACACCTGTATGAACGTCAATACCGGAGCTTTGATATACAACTATCCAAATGTCAACTTTTTTTTGAATTGCAATATTAGCTGCTTTTAAAAAATGTTCATTTTCTGCTGGTCCAAAACGTCCAGCTCCAAATTTTGGATTAAAACAAACAACAACTGCATTTAAATTTGAAATACTTCCTGAAGCGCACATAAGAGCAGTCTGTTGCCCAGTGACTTTTCTGTATTTTTTGATTTTATTTATATATTTATATCCTTCTCTCGCACCATCTTTAACTTCAAAATTCAGTGGATCTGGATCAATGTTTTCTGGAGCTTCAATGATTTCATAAGTTGAGTCAAAAAGATAATCCAAACGTAATTTTGGAGGCAAATCAAAATGGAAAGAACACTCACAAATGTATGAGTTATCGAATAAATCAGGTTTATATGAAATCTTTTTACATTGGGGACAGTTTTTCCAATCCGTTGCTTCTTGACCTATAGGCTGTTTTTTAAAAATTTGTTTTACTTTAATACCAATTTTTTTCCAGCGAGTAATCCAGTTCATGATATTTTTTTCCTTAACATTTTTACCATATTATTTACATTTGTGACAGGATTTTGTCTGTTTTTAATTGATTGTGAAATTTTTTTGCAAATTTCGCTTCCAACAACACATCCGTCTGCTTTTTTAAAAGATCTAATATTTTTACTTGTAATACCAAAGCCGATTAC